>CBDVBU010000109.1:0-9370 GCA_965372295.1 uncultured Phycisphaerae bacterium | reverse complement strand
CTGGATAAACTGCGGTCAATCCTGAACGGCGAGGTGGAAAAATGAGACCGTCAGATAATATTGAAAAGTTAATCAAGAAGCTGCATTACGAAACCAGCGCCGAGACACATGATAGGGTCTTTGGCAATGTTTTGCAGGCGCTGGACGAAAAAGAAAAACAGAAATCAGGTGTCACTAAGCCTGATATATGGAGAACAATCATGAACACCAAAACGAGAAAATTTGCCACCGCTGCGATGATATTGATCGCCGCACTGATCGGCCTGCACTTTATCGCCGGGCCATTCAGCACCACAAGCTCCGTCTACGCGGAAGTCGCCGAGCGGCTGCAGAAAGCCATGACGATGACCTACAAAGTGACCACCTCGACACCCGTGGAAGAAATGCCCGACATGGAGATGGAAGTTGCTTTCAAGGAGCCTGGATTAATGCGGATGACAATGACGGGCGGATACGTATCGGTGATGGACTCGGTGCAGGGCAAGGGTTTGAGCATTATCCCTGGAAAAAAGCAATTCATCGAAATGGATTTGTCCAATTTGCCTGATGATCCGGGGCAAAATCAGTTAAGTACCATCGAGAAATTGAGATCGCTGCCTGACCGTGCAGATGAAGAACTCGGCGAGAGGGAAATTAACGGCCGGGACGTTCAGGGATTTCGCGTGACCGAAGAGGGCGTCACCTATACCGTCTGGATCGATCCCAAGACCAGAGAGCTTGTTGAAGTGGAAACGGAATTTCTCAACGCACCGGGGATGAGCAGCACTATGACCGACATCCGGTTCGATGTCGAACTGCCCGATGAACTATTCAGTATCACACCGCCGGATGGTTACAGCCGTCTGGAACTCCAGGTCGATGTGTCCGAAGCAAACGAGGACGACCTGATCGAGTATCTGCGATTGTGGTCAAGCTGGACAAAAGACAACAGCTTGCCGCCGACGCTAAATCCGGTGGAGCTGGCGAAAGTCTCGATGGAAATGGCCAAAGCCGGCAAGTTCGGCTCTGAGCAGACCACGGAAGAACAGAACCTTGACCACGCGATGAAGATGACTCGCGGCATGATATTCGTGATGAAGCTTCCCGCCGAGAGCAACTCGCGCTACGCCGGTGAGAACGTGAAGTACGGCGATGCCGAGACACCTATCTTCTGGTATCAGCCGGAAGGCTCGGAAACTTACCGCGTCATCTACGGCGATTTGAGCGTCAAGGACGTAGCGCCGGAGAATCTGCCGCAGTAGCTCTTTCACAAAAAAATAAAATCAAGAAGCCGGGCCGGTTTGCTCGGCTTCTTGCATGTGGTCTGCCCTGCGGATAGTCGGGCTATTTCTTCGGAAGGCTCCCGTAGTAAGGATAATCGTCGAAGGCATCGCCTACGCCCAAAACGCGAGGGTCCTTGGTCGCCTTTAGCTCGGTCATCAAAGCGGCGGCAAGCTTCTTTTTGACTCCGGCGTATTCAGGCTCGCCGGCAACGTTATTCAACTGGTCGGGGTCCTTAGCCAGATCGTATAGCTCCTCGGCCGGACGCTTTGAGAAGCCCAACTCGAACAGCCTCTTGACCTTCGGGTCGTCACGGTGTTTCAACATGTAAGATTTTGTGGGAGCCGCATCGACGTCAGCATACCCGAAGTGCGTACCAAGCGGACGGGCAACATTTATATCTATCGATTGCGCGTAGCCCTTCGGAGCACCGGCGGGCCAGCGCTCGGGTTTGAAGTTGCGGATGTACAGAAAATCGTGCGTTCGGATGGCACGCATCGGATAGCCGCCTGTTCCGCTCTCCTGGCAGGCTACGTGACGCTCCTTGCCCGTCAGGACGTGGTCGCGTTTGCGGTCCACTCTGCCCGACTTGCCGGAGGTGAGGATGCCCAGGAAACTCTTCGCTGTCATCTGCTCAGTCGGTTTCAAGCCAGCCGCTTCCAGAAACGTTGGGGCCAAATCGGCAAGACTGATGAAATCCTCGACAATCCTGCCGCCCTTGACTGCTGCGGGCCAGCGAACCGCAAGCGGGACGTTTGTCCCCATATCGTACAGGTTGCTCTTGCAGCGCGGAAACGGTAGGCCGTTGTCGCCGGAGATGACGACCAGCGTATTGTTGAGTTCGCCGTTGTCTTCGAGCATTTTCAGCAAGCCACCAACTTCGGTATCGAATCGCTGGACCTCCCAGTAGTAGTCGCAGATATCGGTGCGTATCTCTTCGCTGTCCGGGAAACAAGCCGGCACTTCAACGTCCTGGAGTTTCATTCCGCTTTTGATGCCGGACTGCCATTTATAGCCTCGATGCGGGTCCGAGCTGCCGAACCAGAAGCAGAAGGGCTTGCCCTCCGGACGGGCTTCTCGAAATTCACGAAAGTCCTTATAACGTGGGCCTGCGGGATTTCGTGTTCGTCCGCCCGGCGCATCCCGACCGGGGGCCCACCCCTTACGGGTGTAACCGACATGATAGCCCGCCTCTTCCAGCAGGTCCGGATACACGACGAACTTGGCCGGGAGGGTGCTCCAAAGATTGCCGCCCTCTTCCAGACGCCAGTGCCACTGCCCGGTTAGAATTGCCCCGCGCGACGGTGTGCACGAAGGCGCCGAAACAAACGCATTCTCGAAAAGCACGCCCTCGCGCGCAACTTTATCGAACGTCGGCGTCTTGACGACCTTGTCGCCGGCGATGCTCGCGTGAGGCCAGGACCAATCGTCAGCCAGACAAAAAAGAATATTCGGGCGTTTTCTCGAAGCCCCGCTCCCAACCGGCTCAGAGGCGTTTGTGCATTCGGTAAAAGCAAGCGATGCAGCGCCTAATCCCATTGCCTTTAGGAAATCGCGACGTGAATGATATAAACTGCTCATATTTTTTCTCCGTTGCTGTTTATTTTTCATGCAGGCCCAGCCCGGTCTGCATTCTACTGATCCGCTCCTATCCTATCAACCGAATTTTACTTAATGGCAATGCAATTCGCTTCTAAGGATTGAGACCGGTTATATGCAGTTGAAGGATTTTTCGAGTATCGCCGGTAATCCTGACCTGCTCACTTATTCGAACAGGCCAGACCCAAATGATCTTTTCTCTATCAGTAACAACAATCACTCTCCTGCGCAGCTCGTGCGGGATTCGCTGGGCGGTCAGGAATTTACCGAGTTTCTTTTCCGACGTCAGGCCGAACGGAACGAACCGGTCGCCCGGCCGTCGAGGATGAACGATTAAAGGCAACCTGACTTGGTCCAGATCAAACCGCTCAACACAACTGGTTTTGCCCTCCACGAATTGCTCGAGTCCCACGTCGTCGGTCTCGAGAATTGTCGCCTCTATCAAGTACTCGCCGAATCTCGTCTGCCCGGGCACGTTGAGAGTGACAGACTGATTGCTTTGCCTGTCAACGTAGGGTGGGGCTTGCCCCACCGAACGATCCAGCGAAGGCCCAAAAATCAAATTTCCGTATTCTCGCCGAACTGCGAATCCGCCCGGCAATTCAATTTTTCTGCCGGTGACATTTTGCTCTGCCAGTTGCAGTATGCCTTCATAATGTCCCTGTGTCAAATCTCTCTCGCCACAGCGGATATTGGCCAAACTTCGCCGAATCAACTCGACCTTCACCGGCTGCGGCTCTGCCAGAAACAGCTTCAAGTCCAGCACGGTTTTCTCCGCATCGCAATCAGCCAGACTGAGCCACACCTCGTTCGCCCGACCACATACCACGCCGTAGTACCTGATCGCCGACCGAGCCAATTGCGACAATTGTTCCACAATCGAATCGGAACAGTCTTGTTGTAATGCCGGCATCAACCGGTGCCGGATGTAGTTCCGCCGGTACGTACAATCGGCATTCGTATGGTCCCGGCGCCATTTCAGATTGCGCTCATGGAGATACTTAACAATCTCATCGCGCGTAAAACACAGCAGTGGCCTGATAAATTTGATCTGATCGGCGAAGATGCGCTCCGGCCAGATACCCCCAAGCCCGCGGATACCCGTGCCGCGACTTAGCCGCTGGATAATCGTTTCGGCATTGTCGTTTTTTTGATGTGCTGTTGCGACCCGGCTGCAATCGTTGGCCTTTGCGATATCGATCAGAGCCTCCATCCGTAAATGGCGAGCGGCCGTTTCGATCGACATCTTATGGAGAAGAGCAAATCCGCTCACGTCCGTTCGACTCGTCGTCACGGCCAATTTCAATTTCGTCGCCTGGGCAACAACAAATTCCTCATCCAAATCCGCGTCGGCACCTCTCAACTGATGATTTATATGAGCACAAAGCAGCTCGGCATTGAAAAAGTTCTCGGCCTTGAGCGCGTGCATCGCGTACATAAGAGCTATCGAATCAGCCCCGCCGGAAACAGCCAGCAGGACTTTATCCGCTGAGCCAACAAGCCCGTTCGCCCTAACGAAATCGGCCAGCTTCTTCTCAAATTCAAGCAACATTTCTTTAGCACAAAAAAAGGGCCTGATATCCAACCAGGCCCGAGATTCCATTGTAAGAAAACTTTATCCCAAAATATGTTTCAGCGTTATTCCTTGTCGAGTTTCTGCAACTCCCGAATCCGTCTTTCTGCAAATTCTCTCCATTCCCTATACTTGTCAAACTGACCTTCTATTTTGACAGCCTGTTGATAAAGCTGCAGCGCCTCGGCGTTTTGGTGCAGATTTTTATCCAGGATGCGCGCCGCCCTAAATCTCGCTGGATGGGGAGTTTCAGGATCCCACTGGAAGGTCCTTTTGAAATACAAAAGCGCTATCGAGTAATCCTTAAAATATTCATAGATTGCACCGGCCTTGTACGCCGCATCGTCAATCTTGTCGCTGGAAGGATATTGTCTTATCACCTCATTGTATTTCTCCAGAGCCAAACGTAACTGATTTTGATTCTTAAGAACGGGCAGCGTTCCGGCTTTCTTGTCAATTTCCAGGGCGTCATAATAAAGATCATCCGCATCAGGGATCGAAGCGGTGACTTTCAAGTTAGCGGGGGCCACGTTCGCCTCAATAATGTAGTTATATTTTGGCATGGTATTCAACGCAGCTAATTCCTTCTTAGCCCACTCAAGCTTCATATTGTTGCCGGTCCTTACGTAATATCCGACAAGCAACTCAAGACCCTGCCGATAGGCCTGCCGATTGAC
Organism: uncultured Phycisphaerae bacterium; assembly: GCA_965372295.1. GTDB lineage: Bacteria > Planctomycetota > Phycisphaerae > Sedimentisphaerales > Anaerobacaceae > JAFGPJ01. Next base: position 4,261 of record CBDVBU010000109.1, on the reverse strand, counting down.
TGCCATCTGCTCTACGACATCGGCCTCACTCGTATCGGCGATATTTACAACGCTCGCGGGTCCGAGTGATTGCCTCGTATCACGTGGTATAAGCTGACCCTTGCCCCTGTCGGCATCCTGACAACCAACCAGTACACTTAGCATTACTATGAGTATTCCAGTACAAACTATTCTCGCCATAATGGTCTCCTTTCGAACTTATAAACGAATCCAATTCTAATAATCAATAACCAATTATCAAGTAAAAGCCTGTTCGTCAAGAACAAACAAAAAAAATCAATCAATGTCCAATTGACGATTTTAATAGCAATTGCCGCTAATTTCTACAACTTTTAATCTAAAAATTGGATTTATACCGATAAATCCGTGCCTGGAAAGGTCATCGGAACCGTTATGAATATCGGCTAAGCTTAATCATTCGCCGGAACATGCATAGTATAGGACTTACATACCGTAATACGCATTCTTCCTGCAAAAAAGACCATAAAAGCCAGTAAAAAGCTTTGACTTAAACGGCCGATTCATGTATAATAACATTTTATAAGGTTCGGCGATATGACGAGGATGCCATCTTAATATCGTCGTTGTAATGTGTCTTTTTTGTCGAGTCAAATTTCTTTTTGGATCGGCCGGGAGACTCCATCGAGATATGATTTTGGAAACAGGAATATGAAACCAAATCGGTTAATCTTAGCTATTCTCATCATGACTTGCTATTTACTCCTTCAGACCGGCTGCGAAGAAGAAGCCATGGCGCCGCGACAAGAACTTAGCGCTGATTGGTTCCGGCAATTCAATCAATTACAGCAATCAAACCAGCCGATAGCCACTACTCGCTCTACGACCCGTTCCAGAAGAACGACGCCAAAAATTGAATTCGAAAAAGTTGTGCACAATTTCGGTAATGTCGGCCCCGGGACGAATAATCTCTGTGAGTTTAGATTTACGAACACCGGAAATAGTACCCTAAAAATAGGGGAGATTACTAAAACTTGTGGATGCACACCTTTTTCGCTTGCGAAAAAGGAATACGCACCGGGTGAAAGCGGAATATTGAAGGTAAATTATTTTTCCGAGCAACTACGTGGCCAGACAACAAAACAACTGGTCATACATAGCAACGACAGGGCAAGGCCTGAGGTCACACTGGCCATCAAGGCAGACATTAAGATACAAGTCAATCATGAACCGAAAACATTGAACCTTTTGCTTAAACAGGAAAACGCTAATTGCCCGCAGCTCACACTTACCAGTATTGACAACCAGCCTTTTTCAATAAAGTCTTTCAAGTCAACCGCCAATTGTATAACCGCCGACTTTAATCCTTCGGAGAAAGCAACGAAGTTTGTTCTTCAGCCGAAAGTTGATATGGAGATATTGGAGAAGACTTTGAATGGCCGTATCGAGATCGGCTTGACCCATCCGGAATGCAAAACGATCTCCGTCGGCATTAACACCCTGCCAAAATTCAAGATTGCCCCAAGGTCCATTATCGTTCGCGGGATGGACTCACGAGAACCGATAGTTAAGAAACTGCGGATACTTAGCAACTACAATGAGGATTTCGAGCTCGAATCATTTACGTCAAGCAAAGGTGCCATAAAGGTTTTGAGTAATGCAATCGTCCGTAACGGTTATGAGCTCGAACTGGAGATAACACCGCCGGCCAGCAAAAACAAAAAAAGGATCTTCACAGAGAAGTTTTTTGTAAAAACAAAAGAAGGCCAGCAATTGGAAATTCCATGTAACATATTCTATTCGAAAACGATTCCTGCATCTCTGGCATCCAAAACAAAAGATGAGGAATGTAAAACCTGCGGCCCCAAAATCTTTGATTTTACCAAGGGTACGGTTACAACATACCCTACCGCGGAAAAATAATAAAAGTTCTTCAGCATGTGTCTTCCCGCCAATTGTTACTAAGAACAAGAGTTTTGCAAAAGTTCAGTAAGAATACATAGGCTTTCTCAGTACCGAATATTTTCCGTGCAGGACTCGCTATTCCCTTAGCTAAGGAGTAATAGCAAACAGGAAATGTTCATTACCAAGGCTTTTAACTTGTAATTGTATTGACTTACTTTCATCGGTTAAAGCCTCTATAGAAGTGTCTACTACCCAAATGCCGCCCGGCTTGACTTTTCCGCCGTTTTCACTCGAACTTGAGCTTCCTTTCCGACTTTCAACGGTCAGCAAATGATAGGGCACTGAGTATGAAGATTCTTGCGAACGGATAATCCGCAACGCAAAAGTCTGCAATTCTCCATCGCCGAGACGACGGTAAAATAGAACGGGCTCATTAATGGATTTTTCAATCTCAACAGGTTCGTTGAGCTGCTCAGGATTTATAAAGCCCATCTGGCGAAAAATCTCCTCGGCGACAGGGACTTCGGCCAGACCCTCATCTCCGAGTTTCCCGGCCAGGCTCTTAATCTCATCCGCCCTGACATTGTGACCTTTTTCCGCACGCTGCATGGCCCGGGCACGCAGGAGCGACTCTCGCCCCTTGTTCGTTTCACCACGATCCGCCCAATAGCGAGCGAGCATAAGACAGCCATCCAGCGTATTAACGGGGCTCTCTTCAATAATAGACTGCAAACGCTCAAGCTGCTTCGGCGTGCGGAAATATTTCTCAAAGATAAGAAGTGTTTTAATTTCCACATCGCTGCCTAATAACGCATCCATCGCCTTTTGCATCTGATCATCGGTAAAGTCAGATTCGTAATCAGCGATCAATGATGCCTTGGACGCTATCTTTTCAGGTTCGTTCCAAAAGATAGTCCCCGCTTTGGAGTCACGCCGGCGCTGGCGGAAAATATAAATATGCTCATTTCCCTTATGCATCCGAAGATACTCTTTGCCGAGGTCCTCTTGCCCCCATCCCAGGGTTTTCAATTCATCCCGATAAGCCGTCAGTGCCTTATCGGTTTGGCGCTCGTCTGCGAACCGCCAGACTGTATGATTGTTCTTCAATAATCCACTGCCTGAAATCAGTTGTTGTACCTTATCAGCTTTGAGAAAGGAAAGCTCCGGCGGCTCATGGTAGGCCCCATAGAGCATTTCAGGCGATTCAGGCATCTGGCCATACTTATCCAGTAAATTCCCAAACTGTTTGCGGATTGATTTGATCATCTCGCTGCAAATACCATCTGCTGCAAGCTTGTATTTGGCTTGTGAACTTTCAATCCCAAACATTTCACTCTCGTGCTCGAGCTGGCTTTCGATATCGAACCTAACCACTGGAAGCGTGTAAGTCTGATCCGAATGAGATGTCCCTGCGAAAATAGAACTGCCCGCCGTCCACTTTATTATGGCTTTGCAATAACGACTACGAAGGAAAGATTTCTCATTGACCTGGGGCATATTTATAGTAATAAAAACATCCGGCAGAAGCCCGCCCGGCTTTGGCCAGGTCCCGAACGGATAATAAACAACTTCGCCCACATAAGGCAATTGGGCCAGAGACTTCTGAAACTTGCGCATAGAACGATCGAGCAAATCGTGAGGACTTTGACAAATAATCAGAATATTTTGCATACTTACTCTGGCGCCGCTTCCGGCCGAGGTAGAACTCAAAGTCTGTATATTATTCCTGGCATTTATCGTTCCAATATGTGCCTGGAATTTGACATCGTGCTGCGTACTGCGTGCCTCGTTCTGAGTCGCAGAACGCAGTACGATGGACTCCGAACGCTTTGATCGACTCAAAGGCAACTCGAAAAACACCAGCACAACACCAATAAATGCAATCGCAACCGCAGAGCCTATGCCTATGTAGGATGGATAGGTTCTCCTGCCCATGTGGTTCTTTTTTAAATCAGCATGGGCAAATAATTTGCCCATCCTACCTTTTTCTTGCTCGTCAGCCTTAGCCTTCGGAGGACATAACAAAAAACCAAAAACGAAATATATAAGAGTAAGCAATGGATTGAGAAAAACAAACGTCAATAACCAGAGACCTTTTGTGCCCCATCGTCGACCGAATATCGGATAGAACTCTTGCCGGAACAAACAATGAATCAGTAATGCCGACCATACAACCAAGTAAAGTCCACTGAAAGCATACCAAGGCATCGAAATCTACCTTTCATATAATTATGTACGGGCGATTTGCGAACCGCCCCTACTGCCAATGCACCTAAAGCCCTATATAGACAGTATCGAGATTTTAGCACTTTCAAATTACCCAAAAGTGCTGGAATGCCGGAAAAAAAGTTGATTTATTTTGGTCCTAATAACAACTGGAATAATGGAAGCATATCCC
>CBDVBU010000108.1:0-9417 GCA_965372295.1 uncultured Phycisphaerae bacterium | reverse complement strand
ACAGGATATAAATATGCAGCAGGAAGAACTAAAAAACAGGTTGTCCGAAGTAAAGGACAAGCTCATCGGTATCGAACAGGCAACAGATGACAGAATATATCTTTCGTGTGAAGCCAAAAACGCATATGGCGTTACCAGGTTTCTATTTGAAGATTTGGCTTTAAGGTTCGTGATTGCAACCGGGATTGATTCTGACGATTGCTTTGAAATCCTGTATCATTTTTCAAATGACGAAACAGGTGATGTTATTACTGTAAAAGCCTTCATCCGTAACCGCGAGAAGCCGTCAATCGAATCGATCACGCCGTTTTTACCCGGTGCTGAGTGGATAGAAAGGGAAATACACGACCTGTTTGGGATCAATTTTGAGAACCATCCTAATTTAAGACGACTGATTCTGGCTGATAATTGGCCTGAAGGCGTTTATCCGTTGAGGAAAGCTTGTCCTGAGCGGAGCGAAGGAACTAAGAAATGAAAAAAACAGTGCAAAAGCCGATTCTTGCAGTCGGGCCGTTTCACCCGCTACAGGAAGAAATGGAGTTTTTCCAACTTACCTTAGACGGCGAGATTGTAACCGATATCGACATGAGAATATCGTACAACCATCGTGGAATAGAGAAGATCAGTGAAACGCTGCAGTTTGACCAGGTACCTTTTCTGGTCAGCCGCATTTGTGGAATCTGCTCGGCATCACATCCTTTAGCTTATGTACAGGCGGTTGAGGATATTGTTGGTGTCCAGCCGCCTGAGCGAGCCCTTTACGTGCGCACAATCATCAACGAGTTGGAACGTATCCATAGTCATATGCTCTGGGTGGGCTTGGCGGGGCATTTCATCGGCTATGATACCGTATTCATGTGGGCGTGGAAATATCGCGAGCCGGTGCTCGATTTACTTGAGGAAATAACCGGCAACAGGAACAATTACGGCAACGTTAAGGTGGGTGGCTGCCGGGAAGATATCCAGGATGAAATTATACCCAAGATGTTAAAAGATATCGACTTGCTTGAGCAGAAGGTGGAAATGCTCACGAAAGCCGTGCTTGACGATCCTGTTCTGCACGTCCGGCTTAAAGGTGTTGGCATTTTGAGCAAGGAAGATGCCATAGCATACGCGGTAGCTGGCCCGACGGCCAGGGGCAGCGGCATTGACATCGACGTGCGGCACGACGACCCCTATGCCGCTTACAGTGATTTGGACTGGAACGTCATCAGTCAGCCTGAAGGAGACGTGTTCGCAAAAACCGTTGTTCGCCTGCTCGAGACCCTGGAAGCCGTTAAAATGATTAAAGAAGCGCTTAACAAGCTTCCGAAGGGCCCTGTCGCTTTAGAGGTAAAGGAAATCCCGCCTGGCGAGGGATGCGGCCGTGTCGAAGCTCCGAGGGGCGAAACATTTCATTATGTTCGCAGCGACGGCGGGAACAGACCCATCCGCCACAAGATCAGAGCGCCCAGTTTTGTCAATGTGCCCTCTTTCAAAGCATCGTGCATTGGCCAGCATATCGCCGACGTTACAATTACGCTCGCGGCGGTCGATCCCTGCTATAGCTGCACCGAGAGACTGGCGGTTGTTGACGGGCACAATAACGTCAGCCACGATTACGAAACGCTGTTGCGAATGAGTCGTGAGAAGACGGCACGGATTCAGAAGGAAATTGGCGCACCGGAACTGAAGTTGGAGGATTTATAAATTGGATAAGATTCTGCTTGTTCCTGTTTTTCTGCCGCTGATAGCGGGCTTTGTGCTGCTGTTTTTGCCGAACAGATTAAGGTCCATATCGAGTGTGCTTACGCTGATAATCTCGATCGTTACTTTTGTACTGGGTATCACGATATTTACCGGCGGCAAGTCTGAGTATGCCTGGTCAATCCTGCATCTCGGCGAGCAATTAGGCGGCCTCGAATTAGTATTGATGCTCAGCGTCAAGCCGCTCGGCGCGTTTATGCTGATGTTCGCGATGGGCTTTGCCCTGCTCATCACTCTTTATTCACTCAGATCTATTGGGCAAAGTATGGCACGGGTGAATGAGTATTATGCCGCAATCTTGCTCACAATCGGTGGCTCGGCGGGAATATTGCTTTCCAACCACCTGTTGTTTCTGCTGATATTCTGGGAGATTGTGACTGTCTCGCTATATCTTTTAATAGCAACAGGCGGAAGGAATTCTAATTTTGCAGCAACGAAAAGTTATGCTTTGATCGGCGCATCCGACGCTGCTTTCATGCTCGGCGTCTTTATAGTCTGGGCGATTTCGGGAACTTTCGTTATCTCAGATATTAGCCTGGCGACTACTTCGGCTCTGTCGATTATAGCCTTCTTGCTGCTTATGATAGCCGCTATTACCAAAGCAGGAGCACTGCCGCTGCATACTTGGTTGCCAACGAGCGGGGAATATGCACCGGCATCCGTGATGGCCCTTCTGCCGGCCGCGATTGATAAACTTTTAGGCATTTATCTGTTGGTCGTTGTCACGTGGGAAATGTTTATCATCAAACCAGGAATCCTGATGACTATCCTGGCAATCATTGGTGCAGCGACAATTATTATTGCCGTAATGGTTGCCATGGTTCAGCACAATCTCAAGAAGCTGCTCTCTTATCACGCGATCAGCCAGGTAGGGTATATGATCCTTGGCATCGCAACCGGGACACCCGTGGGCATTGCAGGCGGACTGTTCCACATGCTCAACCATGCAATCTATAAATGTTGTTTATTCTTATGCGGTGGTGCAGTTGAACAAGAAACAGGCACCGCTGAGCTGGATGAGCTCGGGGGGCTGGGCAAAAAAATGCCGATCACTTTCGTTACATGTCTGATTGCCGCCCTGAGTATTTCCGGCGTACCACCTTTCAACGGTTTCGTTTCCAAGTGGATGGTTTATCAAGGCGTGATTAAAATGGGAACGACAGAAACCGGTTGGAGTGCGGGATTATGGCCCATCTGGCTGACATGCGCAATGTTCGGAAGCGCACTAACCCTTGCTTCATTCGTCAAGCTTATCCACTCCATGTTTCTTTCTCGGCTGCCGGACAAACTGAAAGGGGTGAGGGAGGTTGCGCCCGTCCAGACGATTCCGATGGTTGTCCTTGCTCTGTTATGTGTGCTCTTCGGAGTTTTCTATAAAGTCCCGCTAAATATGTTCATATACCCGGCATTGAATGCTTTAGGCATAGGTACCGAGGGCGCAATTTTCGGCACCTGGCAGTCCGGCCTTGCGACGATTTTGATCATCGCCGGCATTGGAATCGGCGTGCTTATCTGGGTGATTGGAAAATTCTCGAAGAATGTAAGAATCGTTCCCACCTGGACCTGTGGTGAGGTGCAGTCCAACGAGGAGATGAGAATCCCGGGGACACACTTTTACAAGACAGTTTCTCGAATGGGCGGTTTGAAACAGCTTTACAAGAGTCAGGAAAAAGGATATTTTGATGTATACGATCAGGGCGGCAGATGCGGATTGGCGCTGACGGCGTTTCTGCGATGGCTTCATTCCGGGGTGTTGCCGATGTATTTAACCTGGGTCACCTTGGGATTGCTGGTTGTCTTGTTCGTGGTTTGCGAAATTTGGTGAGGTAAATATGGCTATATTCTATATTTTAATGATATTTATCGTCATCGCGAGCCTGATCGCGGTGGAAACAACAGATCTGTTAAGTGCCGTGATATGTATCGGCGCGATGGGCTTCGGTGTTTCTTTGATTTTCTTATTTTTACGGGCGCCGGACATCGCTATTACTCAAATTGTGGTGGAAGTCCTGGGTTTGATTATCCTGATTCGTGCTACGATCTCACGTGATCTGACTTTCATTAGTGGAGACAAGGAGTTTTTCGGAACGGTTGTTTCTGTGACGATTATCTTCTTGATTTTTCTTGCCGGCCTGAGAGTTTTCGAGACGCTGCCTGAGTTCGGAACGGCTATCTTTACCCAGGTTCCCAACGCTGCTTCCCAGACATATATCAGCCAGGGCCTGGGCAAAACAGGAGCGGCAAATCTTGTCACCTCGGTGATTCTGGATTACCGCGCCTACGATACACTCGGCGAGGCAACCGTACTGTTTACCTCGATTATCGGAGCCACTGTTCTTTTACGAAGAAAGGCAAAAACAACGCCTGAGACGTTACAACCAGTTTCGGAATCTTAAAGTTTTTCCCGGAGGATTTAACGAATGAAGGGAATGACAATCATAGTCAAAACGATCAGTAGCTGGGTCAAGATGCTGATTGTGTTGTTTGGTATATATATTATTCTTTTCGGCCACCTGACGCCGGGAGGTGGTTTTGCGGGCGGAGTGATTTTGGCTTCTTCTTACGTCCTGCTAATGTTGGCGTTCGGCGGAGAATTCGTAAAGAAAGACCTGCCCCTGACCCTTGTCTCGAAGCTCGATTGTCTTGGAGCGTTTGCCTTTATCTTAATTGCCATTTTGGGATTTGTTTTTGGCGGCGTCTTCTTCGCCAATTTCCTGTTTGAGAAATATGGCCAGTCATTAAACCTTTTGAGTGCCGGCACGATACCATTTTCGAACATCGCGATTGGTCTGAAAGTCGGCGCTTCTCTGTTTTTAGTCATCTTTAGCCTTTCGACCTGTTGTAAGGCCGGAGAATTGGATAGCCACTGAAAAAGGAGTCCGAACGATGCTTTATGCGTTGTGCTTTTTATTGTTTATGATCGGGCTGTATTGTGCGGTCGTCAAAAAAAATATGGTCAAAATTGTAGTCGGTATTCTGATTATGGAATACGCCGTCAATCTTTTTCTGATCATGCTCGGATTTCGTACCGGCGGCATAGCTCCGATTATTGACAAGACACAATTTGATGCGGAAACGGGACGGATTGCCGCCAGCTTCATCAACAGCTCGGTCGACCCGCTTCCCCAGGCGCTTGTGCTTACCGCAATTGTAATCAGCCTGGGTTCGTTGGCGCTTATGATTTCGTTATGCATCAGAACTTACGAAAAATACGGCACCTTCGATATTACAGAAATTAGGAGGTTAAGAGGATGAGCATACCCCTGCCTGCTTTTGTTGCGATCCCTCTGGCAACGGCATTTTTGCTCCCGATGTTCGGCAAGCGAGGAAAGGATGCCGCAACGGTCGTCGCAAACATTGCGACCATTTTATTGCTGGTTCTTGCCATCGCATGCATCGGCGAGTCCGGCGTATATGAAATAGGCAAGTGGCCCATTCCTCTTGGAATTAATCTTGTTCTCGATGGCTTGAGCTCCCTATTGCTTTTAGCCATTGGTGTCGTATCAGCCGCCGCGATGCTTTTTAGTGCCGGATATATGGAGCAATACACGGCAAAGCCAAAATACCTCAGCCTTTTTCTGCTTATGGTTGCGGGCATGAATGGAGTTGTACTTTCGGGAGACCTCTTTAACTTATTCGTATTTCTGGAAATTGCCTCGCTTGCATCTTACGCTCTTGTCGGCTTCGGCTGTGGGCACGAACAGTTTGAGGCTGCCTTCAAGTATATGGTTCTGGGCAGCATCGCTTCCGTGTTTATCCTTTTCGGGATTGGCCTTGTTTACGGTAATACCGGTGCCCTGAATATGGCTTACGTCTCAAAAGCTATCCAGAGTTCGGGCCTGAATGCCGGGCTTTCCTTTGCTTTGGCGTTGTTTATTGTTGGTTTCAGCCTTAAGGCTGCGTTGGTTCCTTTCCATGCCTGGCTACCCGATGCACACCCATCCGCCCCTGCTCCGATTTCCGCCATGCTCTCGGGCATTTTGATAAAAACGCTTGGTGTTTATGCCCTTGCTCGGGTGGTATTCAATATTTTCGGCGTTTCAGTCTCCGTCGGGTGGCTGTTGATCGCACTCGGCATTTTGAGCATGGTTATAGGCGTGTTTCTGGCAGTCGGTCAATGGGATCTCAAGCGGCTGCTGGCATATCACAGCATATCGCAGATGGGCTATGTTGTCCTGGGGCTTGGTATAGGTGCACTTATCCTGGCCCGGGGCGGCGAACTGAAGTGGGCGGCATTGGCGATACTTGGAGGATTGTTCCACATGGTCAATCACGCCGTGTTCAAATCACTGCTGTTTCTTACCAGCGGCTCGGTGGAGATGGCCACGGGGACCAGGCAGCTCAAGCAGTTAGGGGGGCTGGCTGAGAGGATGCCTTTTACAAGAGCTACGTGCACACTTGCATCGGCAGCTATCTCTGGCGTTCCTCCTTTCAACGGTTTTTGGAGTAAATTGATTCTTGTGATGGCAACTATTCAAGCGGGATTCTATGGCCTTGGGGCGGTGACCGTTATTGTTAGCCTAATAACACTAATATCATTCCTCAAGGTTCAGCGTTATGTGTTTCTTGGCGAGCTTCCGGAAAACCTCCGGGATGTGGAAGAAAATGGAGGCTCGATGCTTGTCTCCACGGTATTTTTAGCTTGTTTGTGTGTCCTCATGGGATTGCTTTTGCTGTTACCCGGCTTGAGGGAAAGTATTCTGGAACCGGCTGTCAGGGTCTTGACGGACGGGCTTAAATACTCTGATATTGTTACAGGAATGTGATAGTAAGGATTTGATCGTATGAGACGACTGATTTATTTTGTCCTGGCATTTTTGATCTGGATTCTGCTGACCTGGCCGGTAGTGGACGGGAAGATCGACGTTCAGATTGTGGCCGCGGGCTTGATCGTATCGGTGTTCGTTTCGGTCTTGTTCCACGAAATACTGCCGAAAGAACACCATGTATTTATTTCGCCGGTGAGGATCTTCTGGTTCTTGCTTTACGTGCCGGTATTCTTCTATTATGTCATCATGGCGAATCTGGATGTTGTCTATCGCGTGCTGCATCCTAAAATGCCGATCAAGCCCGGAATCGTCAAAATAAAAACGAACCTTAAAACAGCGTCCGGCATTACGGCACTGGCTAATTCCATCACTTTGACGCCGGGCACTTTGACTGTGGATTTGACCGATGATGGCTTTTTATACGTCCATTGGATCAATGTCAAATCCGACGACATCGACGAAGCAACACAATTCATCGGCCAAAGGTTTGAATGGTTTTTGAAAAGGATATTCGAATAGAAATGCGCCGTTTGGCGCCGTGTTGACCGAGAGGTAACTATGGAAACATTCGCACTGTTATTGTACATCGGCTTATTAGCCTGTTGTTTCCTGTGCCTGTATCGCATAGGTCGGGGCCCAAGTGCTCCTGACAGAACTGTCGCGATTGACATATTAGGCACTGTAATCGTAGGTTTCTGTGCCGTCCTTGGGCTTGTGACGGGGAAGGATTTTTATCTTAATGTTGCTCTTGCCTGGGCGCTGTTGAGCTTTATAGGAACGATCGCGCTGGCGAAGTTTTTGGAGGGCAGAAGTTTCGATGACTGATATCTTAGGCTATATATTGATGGTGATTGGGATTCTGTTTGATATATTCGGCTGCATCGGACTGGTTCGCTTTCCCGATGTTTACAACCGTTTGCAGGCCGCAACGAAATGTGTGACTCTGGGTACTGTTACCCTTTTGGTGGGTGTTGCCTTAATCAGCGGCTGGAGTCCCATGAGCGCCAAGGCGATTATCTGTGCCGTGTTCATATTGGTCACATCGCCGACCGCCGCCCATGCCATCGCCAAGGGAGCTTATGCCAGCGGCGTGGAACTGTGGGAAAAGAGCGTTGTGGACAAGTATGCGGATGAAATTGAAAAGTGAAAAATATTCTGATTTTGTCTTGATGATAGACGATTAACAACGAATAGGAGTTTGAAAATTGCGTTTGCCGAAGCTAAGAGAATTAAAAGAAGCTGTCACTGCGGTTATTTCGCCGCGGTTTACCACGCGATTTCCCGCCGAGCCTTGTGTCGTGCCGAAGAAGTATCGAGGCAAGCCGGAATTCGATCTCGACACCTGCATCGGCTGCGGTGCCTGCGTCAATGTCTGCCCTTCAGGCGAGTGCCTGACAATGGCCGATGACCTTGAGGCCGATCCGCCCGTCAGACGGCTGACTTTGAATTACTACACGTGCATTTTCTGTGGCAACTGCAGCGAGTACTGCACTACCGAAAATGGCATCAACCTCTCGAACGAGTGGGACCTGGCCGGTATGGACCGGGGAGCGATGACCGAGACGCACGAATTTGAACTTCAGCTTTGCGAAAAATGCGGGGCGATAATCGGCACTAAAAAGCATCTGGTCTGGCTTTACGAAAAACTTGGCCCGCTTGCATATACCAATCCATCCCTATTGATTGCCAAGAACGGCGAGCTGACCAAACAGCCGGAAGATGTTCAAAGGCGGGAGGATGAAAGTCCGCAGACAAGCGACTTTATGCGAATCCTGTGCCCCAAGTGCAAGTGCGAGTTGAACATCCGGCTGTAAAATTCCACACGCATCACGCACGGCGAGATTGCTATGGCCACCGACCAATCACTTTTCGAGCAGCTAAACAAACTGCGCGATTCGACAACGGTTATCGTCGGCATGGGAAACATCCTTAAAGGCGACGATGGAGCCGGTCCGCTTGTTTGTGAGCAACTCGCAAAAGCAGAAATCTCCGCCGGGCTGATCGATGCCGGCACGGTTCCTGAAAATTACATCCAGCGAATCATCAAAAAAGCCCCGCGTCTTTTGCTTATTATTGACGCTATCGACTTTGGCGCCGAAGCCGGAACAATAAAAATATTCACACCCGACCAGCTTGACTCGCGCATCATTTCAACACATACGCTATCGCCCCGCTTGTTTGTCGATATCATCTGCCGGAGCATTCATGTCGATGTATATTTCGTAGGCATCCAACCGGCACAGACACAGTTAGGCCAATCCATATCTAAGCCGGTAAGCCGGACAATCGAGCAACTTTCCAGCGTCCTCGCGGAAGTTTTCCCGCCCCTGAAATAAATCGTACCACCTGCACCGCTAATGCTCTCGAAGGATCTACTTCTTTAGCAGGCGTATGGCTTTGCCGGCATCGGCGTCGGAGTCGAAGCCAAGATAAAAGACCGCCCTATTGCCGATCGAAGCGCCGGAGAAGCCCCGAAGGCTGATTCCCGCTTCGCCGAGCTTCTTCGTCATCTCGGCGCCGAAGCCGGGCTTGTTGCCAGTGGCTACACGGATAGCATGAAGTGACTTTGTCTTCTCAAAGCCGACTTTCCTGGCTGCACGTATCTGCCGGGGCCCTTTAATTGGCGTAACGAATACCACGGCGGTACCGGGTTTTGAGGATGACCGGCGGGCAATTATAAATTCAAGATCGACATCTGCCTGGGCAAGAACGTCAAGCTTCTCAGCCAATCCTCCGGGCCGGTCCTCGATACTCGCGGCCCACACATCTACACGACTGACATCAACTTTCATAATACGTTCTCCAAAAACAGGATAAACAACTACTCAAGAATAGACAATTTACGATCAACTTATAAGTCTGGCAATTACTACAATTCTTGTCAACACTTTCAGCAACTAAA
>CBDVBU010000107.1:0-9449 GCA_965372295.1 uncultured Phycisphaerae bacterium | reverse complement strand
TCGCAGAAGTATCACTGAAAAGAACGATGTCCTTCTCAAGCGTATAAGCATCGTACCGCAGCTTTTCGATTGTCGCGGCGACAGGCTCATTATCGATCCGGATGACCTCGGCAAGCGCTCGCAGGGCCTCGGTCAGACGCTTGCAGCCGGCAGTAAAACAATCATTGAGATTGCCGCGAGTAAGCTGTTTTTCTACTGTTTTGCCGACACCGACGTCCCCGAGCGTGTCCCTGCTCGAAATGAGCCGGCCTGCGTCAAGCCTGCCGATAGACGCCGAGAGCTTGTGCCTTAGCTTCTTGGCTCTTTCGGTCAATGAACTCGAATTCAAAACGAACCTGCAGAACTCCTCTATTACGCGAGAAGCCTCGCGAGCACGATTGAAATTTGCATCGATAATTCTATTAGCCGCACGTTCCATAATGATCCTGATTATATGAGCGAAGTGCGGCCTTGAATAGTTAAAATCACGCAAAAGAATCCGGGCTGCAACTGTCAACGAAGCTTATGAAACAAGGGGACATGCCTGTAAATAGGGCCTATCCGGTGTCGGCAACTACTTGGCTGTCCTCAAGTTAATGAATGTCGAAGGGCAAGCACTTATTAATAAAGGGATTATGAGAATGGAGCCAATGGGATTCGAACCCACGACCTCTTGCATGCCATGCAAGCGCTCTCCCAACTGAGCTATGGCCCCGTAGATGGGCTATATTACAACATATCAACAATATCGGCAAGAAAATTCTGTTTTTTTATCTTTTTGCTTCAGATGTTGAGTTGTAAGATGGCAGAGTTTTGATTAAGAGACGAAAAATATCGATAATAGGGCGGGTTCAGGGCGTTGGTTTTCGGCCGGCCGTGTACAGATTAGCACAGTCGCTGGAGCTGTCCGGTATTGTGTACAACGATACGAAGGGCGTTACGGTCGAATTGCAGGGCGAGGCGGAGAAAATAGCTGAATTTCTCGCTCAGTTGCAATCCGACGCCGGCAAACCACCGCTGGCAGTGATAACATCCTGCGATGCCGTCGATATACCGGTTATCGAGTCCGAAGCCGAATTCGTCATCGAAACGAGCGATTCGCATGGGATGCCGCTGTCACAAGTAACCGCCGATATTGCTACATGCCGGGAATGCCTTGCTGAAATGGCTGACGAAGAAGATTTTCGCTATGGCTATCCCTTTATAAACTGCACGAATTGCGGGCCGAGATATTCAATCGTCAAGACCATCCCCTACGACAGGCCGAATACAACGATGTCTGTCTTTGAGATGTGCGATAAGTGTGCTGCTCAATATACAGATGTAAGTGACCGCCGTTTTCACGCTCAGCCTGTCGCCTGCGGGAGCTGTGGGCCGCAAATTTGGCTTACAGACAACACCGGCAGAACAATCAGCGAGCAGACCGAGAAAGTAATCGCCGACGCTGCGAGACTCCTTTTGGCGGGGAAAATTGTGGCGATAAAAGGGATCGGCGGATTCCATTTAGCGGTTGATGCGCTTCATAGCCGGGCCGTGCAGCGATTGCGTCAACACAAGATGCGAGACCACAAGCCTTTCGCTATGATGGCTGATTCGATCAAACAGATAAAAGAATATGCAATCGTGAATCAGGCCGCCGGACGGCTCTTGAGCAGTCCTCAAAGCCCGATTGTCCTGCTGCCCCAAAAGCCGGACAGCCCGATAGCTCCATTGGTTGCCGAAGGTGTCGACACTTACGGTTTTATGCTGTGTTACGCGCCGCTTCATTATCTACTGTTTGCTCAGAATATAAAGGTCCTGGTAATGACCAGCGGCAATATCTCCGATGAACCGCTGATTTGTAAAAACGAAGAGGCGATTGAACGGCTTGGCGACGTTGCGGACGCCTTCTTGATGCACAACAGGGAAATCTATAGGCAGGTCGATGACTCGATTCTGCATTTTGTGGATGAGCAGCCGGCTTTTTTGAGAAGGGCCAGAGGGTATGTTCCGACACCCATTCTTATGGAGAAAAGCTGCCGGCGGGACATTTTCGCGGCCGGGGCGGATTTGAAGAATACTTTTTGCTTTGCTAAACAAAATCAACTTATCTGCAGCGAGCATATAGGCGACCTCGAAGACGCGGAAGTTTATCATCACTATATCGATTCTATCGAGCACCTGCGTGGACTATTTGAAGTCGAGCCGAAAATTGTAGCCTGCGATCTCCATCCCGGCTATCTGTCCACGCGATACGCTCTAAAGTGGCACGGGCTTCCAGCCCGTGAAAGCACGGCCAAGATGGCCGTGCCACAAGTAATCCAGGTTCAGCACCACTGGGCACATATCGCATCTGTGTTAGCCGAACACAATCTCGAAGGACCGGTCATTGGTATCGTGGCGGACGGCACCGGTTACGGAACCGACGGCGCAATCTGGGGCTGCGAGTGCCTGATTGCATCGTTGGAGAAGTTTGAGCGGTTCGGCCATCTATCTTACTACTCTCTGGCCGGCGCCGACAAGGCAAGCAAAGAAGCCATCAGGCCAACCGTATCGTTATTAAAGCAAGCATACGGTGATGATTTTGATTTGGACAAATTTGTCAGGCTGTTTGAGCGAATAGGGATCACCTGTCATTCCTGCGAAGGCAGGAATCCAGAAACAAAAAAGGCAATAGATTCCCGCTTGCGCGGGAATGACAAGATTGGAAATATAAAAATCATTTCGGAGCAGCTTGAGAAAGGAATTAATTGCGTGGAGACTTCCAGCCTCGGCCGGGTTTTTGACGCCGTCGCGGCCATGCTCGGCCTGGGAAGCTACAACCATTTCGACGCCCAGTTGCCGATGGCACTGGAGGCCATTATCGAGAGCAGTGAAGAAAGTTATGATTTTGAACTGATAAGTACTGCCGGCAAACCATTGCAGCTTGATTTGGGTAAGATGATAAGGCAGATAATAGATGATATTCAAAATGACCGGCCCCCGGCAGCAATCTCAGCAAAGTTCCACAACACAATTGCCGCCGCCTTGCTTGAGATGGCCAAAGCAGCGAGAGAATCGACCAAGCTCAGCACCGTCGCATTAAGCGGCGGCGTATTCTGTAATCGCTATTTGATAAACCGTCTGGTGAATCTGTTGAAACAAAACGATTTCTCCGTATTATTCAACCGCAATGTCCCATCCAACGACGGCGGCATCTCCCCCGGCCAGGCAGCCATCGCCGCGTATCTCATATCACGTGAATGATAATCTGACTGTAGAATCCAAGCCAGAAGTTACATTATTGTGTGGAGGACAACCTCTTTCTAGAGATTTCCACATTGAATCCTTTAGTCCAAAAGTAAAAGTCAACAACTCGTAAAACAGGATAAACAACCCCGTAATGCTCAACAGGTCGTTCCTGCAACTTGGACCAAATTCTATTTTCCCTGCAAATATTCAACAGTCTTGCGAAAGAAGTCTCGGTTAATGAACCACAACGATATATTTCACAGGTGGAGAGGCCTTTCCGGAAATACATATCGTAAGCAGGTGTGCAACCTATTGTTCCCATTAGAATCTTTGATATTATTGTGTCAGTGGCATGAGCATTCTCTACATCTTCAAGGTGGTTTTTGATAACCGTGAGGCTATTGATGTAATCTTCAATTTGTTTTTTCAACTTGAAAATCAAGCTTATTTCTTGACTGTCAGACTGTATTTGATTTTCGCTCGTAAGTAGACCTCGGAAGAATTCTGGCTCCCATAATGCTTCATATTCAGGTTGAAGTATTAGGCTTACTACTTGCTCATAAATGCTATAATCTTTATGCATTAAACTACCTGAGCCTCTAAACATGCCCCAACTCGCCAAATAGAAACCGAGATGAAGACATACCATTTCTTTTGGCGTTTCCCGCTGCGTTTGATTCGGTCTGTGATATTCTTGAAAGAATCTATAACATCTGTCCCAGGACCTTCCTCTGTTTGATTGATCTTTAATGATCGGGGCCAAGCATTGCTCCGTAACCTCATAAATATCATCAAATAATCCATTCTTGACATTCTCCCTTAACAAGAATTTCTTGTGCCGAATCTTATACATTTATGTTTATTCCTGATTTTAATATTTCGCTTAAAAAGCTTATTTTAGGAGCTAATTCGATCTCTTTGGGGGTGTAGCCTCTTGCTTCAATGGGTTTCATAATTTTTGCCGCCCCTACTCCCAATACCTCCAGCCTTTCCCGAAGATCCATTTTTTGGAAACTTTCAGATACAACCACCAGATCAATATCGCTGTCTTCTCTCGGATTTCCTTGAGCGAAGGAACCGTAGAGAATGATTCGCTCAACTTTAATGCCGCATTGCCGAAGCGCTTCTATATATTGCTTTACTATTTCTTTAACCTGGAGTCCTGCTTTATACATTCTATTACCTTTAGGGCTTTGTTCAAATACACTCTTGAGCGACCGCTTTGGTGTAGCTCGAGACGAGTTTTGATAAATCCTCGGGATATCTTGTGACAACAGCAACATTGTTTATTATTCCGATATAATTTAGTAAATCTTTAGGAAACTCAACCTTTCCAAGATTAGTCAATAGGATCAAATCATGTGTTCTGGGTGGGAATTTATTAGTCTCCTCACATACTATGGCTTTAAGAGCTTTCTCTATCGCTAAATGGCACATAAAAATAACATAGACATAGCGTTTTGTCTTGAACATTTGTCTGGCTGTGTCTATATCATAGTCAACCATATCCAACCAGTTTTTTGTTTCTTCAAGCATCATTATATATAATAGATTTGTTTATTGCTCTGTCAAGCTTTTTGGCTCAGAATCCACTTTCTCAAATTAAAGTCATCAGCAAGTGAATATTAATCTCTGTACAAACCAAAGATTGACCCCGAACGTATAAAGCAATAAAATGAAGAATGTTGACAAATGGGCAGGTAAGACAGGCACCTTGCATGATTCAGGGGCCATTAAAACCTCTATAATATACGAAATACGAGAGACGAATTATGTGTTTGGCGATACCGGCAAGAATAATAGAATTAGATGGAGATAAGGCGGTTGTCGATGCTATGGGCAACCGTTTCAAGGCCAAGACGACACTACTGCCGGAGGCCAAATTGGGCGATTTGGTGTTGGTCCATGCCGGTTTTGCGATTTCACTTGTCGATGAAGAAGAGGCGAAAAAGACCTGGCAGCTCATTGCAGAAATTAACGAGTTTATGGATACGCAAAACAGGGTTTCAGGATAAGAAAGAAACGAAATACGAGAATTATGCTCGATAGAATTAACAAAGCTCAGCGTGATATTGACGCTGCCTGTGAGACTTTAGGGCGGCAAATCAATATCATGGAGGTTTGCGGCACTCACACGGTTTCAATTTTTCGCAACGGCATAAGATCTATTCTGCCAGGCAATCTCAAACTTTTATCCGGCCCGGGCTGCCCGGTTTGCGTAACCGGCCAGGGCTATATCGATGCTGTTCTGCAATTGGCCGACCGTGATGACTGTTTGATTGCCACATACGGTGATATGATTCGCGTTCCCGGCAAAGACGGCTCTCTCGAAATAAAGCAGGCAAAAGCCAACATCAAAATCGTTCTGAGCAGCGAAGATGCACTGCAATTAGCTAAGGACAATCCTGATAAAACAGTTGTTTTCGTTGCGGTCGGTTTTGAGACTACGGCACCGGCCACGTCTGTTGTTGTGAAAGAGGCGGCCGCCGGGTCAATCGATAATTTCTGTATTCTCAGCGGGCACAAACTGGTAGTCCCTGCGATGCGAGCGCTGCTCTCGGAGAAAAATCATAATATAAATGCCTTTCTCTGCCCGGGACACGTTAGCGCGATAATCGGCTACGGAGCCTTTGCCGAGATCGTGGAAGATTTCAGCCGGCCGTGTGTGGTGGCAGGCTTTGAGCCGGTGCAGATTATCGAAGGACTCTGCGAAATCTGCCGACAGCTTTCCGCCGGTAAAGCTGAGTTGAAATCAATGTATTCTGCGGTAGTGACTGAAAAAGGTAATATCGCTGCACAGCAGATCGTTGATGAGTGTTTTGAGCCGGTGGATGGTTACTGGCGGGGACTGGGGCAAATAGAAAAAAGCACACTTAAACTAAAAGATAAGTACGCTCAGTTCGATGCCTTCAAGCGATTCAGCATAAGCGAAGAACCGAGCGAAGAAATAAAAGGCTGTCGCTGCGGCGAAGTTTTGTGCGGATTGATAGATCCGCCGGAATGTGGATTGTTCGGCCGGGACTGTACGCCACAAGAGCCGGTTGGACCTTGCATGGTCAGTTCCGAAGGAGCATGTGCGGCGTGGTTTAAATACGGCCGGGAAAAAAGACGCAAATTATGAGAACTACCAAACACGATAGAATCTTACTCGCGCACGGCGGAGGCGGACAACTAATGGATGATCTGATCCGCCAACATATTCTGCCAAGCCTCAAGAATGACGCTCTGGACGAATTAGGTGATTCGGCAAGGCTTAACCTGGCTTCAGGCTCGCTGTGTTTTACAACGGACAGCTACGTTGTCAAACCGTTGTTCTTTAACGGCGGAGATATCGGAAAACTCGCCGTATGCGGGACGGTCAATGATCTGGCGGTCGCCGGTTCGAAGCCTGTTGCCTTGGCATTATCTTTGATAATCGAGGATGGTTTTGAAATCGAATTGCTGGACAAAATCCTGGCGAGTATCGGTGAGACTGCCCGCCAGAGCGGCGTCGATATCGTTACCGGCGACACGAAAACCGTTGAATCTGGCGCCGCGGACAGGATTTTTATCAACACGGCGGGAATCGGGGTGAGACTGGCCGGCGTGGATCTGGGCTTCGACAAGATTGCCGTCGGGGACAAAATCATGATCAACGGCACGATCGGCGACCATGGGATGACCATCATTTCACAGCGGGAAGAGTTGAAATTTCAATCGCAATTGAAAAGCGACTGTGCGTCTTTGGCAGGATTAATCCGCGAGCTGCTGGAGAAAACGAGCGGCATAAAGTTCATGCGGGACCCGACTCGCGGCGGATTGGCCGCGACGCTAAACGAAATCACAAGAAGTACCGCTCTGAGCGTCGAAATTCGCGAAATTGATATACCGGTCAGGCCCGCGGTGCAGGCCGCGGCCGACATGCTTGGCTTCGATGTGCTGACAATTGCAAATGAAGGCAAATTCGTCGCGGTTGTCTCGCCGGAATCGACGGACGATTGTCTGAAAATCTGCAGGAATCATCCGTTGGGAAAAGAGGCAAAGATCATCGGCGAGGTCGTCGAAACCCATGACGTACCTCTGGTGGAAATTGAAACGCGTATCGGCGGAAAAAGAATCGTTCAAATGCCGTACGGGCGCGAGCTGCCGAGGATATGCTGATGCACGAAACGATGGTAGCCCAGAGCCTGATGGCAATAATAACGGATGAGGCTGCAAAAAATAATGCAAAACCCGTTACGGCAAAAATCAGTTGCGGTATGCTCAACTCTGTCAGTGACGAGATACTTTGTTTTGCCTTTGAGGCGATTGCCAAAGATACGCCGTGTGAAGGTGTGAAACTTCAGATAGAGCACAAGCCAATCCAGGCGCGATGTAAGAGTTGTGACCTAAACTTCGATGTCGAGCTGTCACTTCCGGAGTGTCCGAAGTGCGGCGCCGCCGAGTTCGAATTGCAGCCCGATGCGCCTTTGATACTGGAAGAAATAGAATTTCAAACGGAGTCACGTTATGAAAAAAGTTGATATCGGCAAAAAAATTCTGGGTGAAAATGAAAAATATGCTCTTGAAAATTTACTTTTTTTCGCCCAGCGGAAAAAACTTTGCCTGAATATTATTTCGTCTCCCGGCTCCGGCAAGACTACAATTTTGACCAGGACGATAAACGAGTTAAAAGGCAAAATTAAGATCGGCGTAATCGAGGGCGATATCCAAACCGACATCGACGCCGAGAGAATCAGGGCGACCGAAGCGCCGGTCGTACAGATAAACACCGAAGGTGCATGCCACTTGTCAGCGGCCCAGATAAGCGCCGCGTTGAAACAATTGCCCGTCGAGGATTTGGATTTGATTTTGATCGAGAACGTAGGCAATCTTGTTTGCCCGTCGGTTTTCGAACTGGGTGAGAGCGGCAAAATAGTTGTGCTTTCGGTTCCGGAGGGTGACGATAAGCCGGCCAAGTACCCTGTTATTTTCGCCAAGTCAAAGGCGCTGTTAATAAATAAAATCGATCTGCTTGATGGGGGGCAAGTTGATTTCGATATCGAAAAAGCCAAAGCCGATGCCCGTAGGTTAAATAAGGGCATTGAAATTTTTCCGATCTCGGCCAAAAGAGGGGACGGCATGGCTGACTGGTGCGACTGGCTCGTTCAATCGGTCGAGAAAAGTGCTAAATAGCGACAAAATGTGCTATCCGCCGCCTGCCGCCTCTTCCGATTGGTAGAGGCCGTTTTTGCAAATATAGTCGGCGACGGCCGGATGCAGCATTTCGGTAAAATCGCCTTTTATCGCTATTCTATTGCGTATTTCCGTGCTGCTTATGTCCACCAGAGGTGTTTGGATAATGTTTCGCTGAAGTTTTTCGATGCGCTCGCGGCCCCAGATTTCCTCGAATTTGGCAAAGTCAGGAGGCTCGCAGCCGGCCCTGTACATCGTCGTCAAATTGCAGGCATCAATCAGCTCGGTGATCTTGTACCAATACGCCAAATCATCGACACCGTCGGCGCCGATTAGCCAGTAGATTGAAGTCTCGCTGCCGTAGTCGGCCTGAAACTTCCGTATCGTTGAAAGCGTGTAGCTCGGCGCCGGTCTTTTCAATTCGTAGTCGCTGACCTGGAAATTCTTTTCGCCGGTGATTGCAAGAGAGATCATATTGAACCGGTCGTTGTCGTTTGCCCTGGGTAAGAACCCTTTCAGCGGAGAACGCTTGGCGGGAATGAAAACGATCTTCTCTGCGCCGATATGCTCGAGTGCATCGGTAGCGACAGTCGTATGACCAAGATGAATCGGATCGAACGTGCCGCCGAACAAAGCTGTTTTTCTTTTCGCCATAAATAATTAGCAACCGAACTTTTTGTTATTGTTACAAATATTATAGAAGAAATTACTAAAACTCAATCGGGAAAAAGTGTCAACAAAAGATAAAACTTTTAAAATGAAAAATTCCTTTCGATCAATAAAGTATATAGTAGAAAATTTGTGAGGCGATGTAAAACATTGATGGCAAAAAATTTAGTCAAGTATTCTTAAACTTTTAGACGATAAAAAATATGGAAAAATATTTTATTTTTTTGTATTATTTTATGTTAAAGTTTTTTAATGTTAATCAGTATTGTGATATTAGCCAAAATATAAAAGGATTTTAGTCAACCAAAAGGAGGTGACAAAGTAATGGCTAAGAAAAAAGCAAAGAAGAAAGTAGCAAAGAAGAAAGCAACAAAGAAGAAAGCGAAGAAGAAAGCAACAAAGAAGAAAGTAACGAAGAAGAAAGCAACGAAGAAGAA
>CBDVBU010000106.1:0-9466 GCA_965372295.1 uncultured Phycisphaerae bacterium | reverse complement strand
AGCGGAATATTCGGAAAGTGGGACCTGGGGCAATTACAGCGTTTTCTTCCGCTCCAGCGAGGTTTCGACGAGTTCTACGGATTTACCAACACCGGCATCGATTACTGGACGCACGAGCGCTACGGAGTTCCATCGATGTATCGGGGCAACGAACCAACGACGGAGGATAAGGGAACATACGCGACGGATCTTTTCCGCCGCGAGGCGAAAAGGTTCATCGAAAAGCACAAAGACCGTCCTTTCTTTTGCTACGTGCCGTTCAATGCCCCGCATGGAGCTTCTAATCTTGAGCGTCCCCGTCCCGGCGTGCAGGCACCGCTTGAGTACATACGCGCTAACTACGGGCAATATGATCCGAAAGAGGCAAATTCCCGCAGGGCCAAACGAATGCGATATATGGCGGCCATCACCTATATGGACGAGGCAATAGGTCAAATGATGGATCTGCTGGCCAGGTACGACTTGGAGGAAAATACGATAGTCATATTCTTTTCGGACAACGGCGGCAGCGGAAGCGCGGCTGACAATAGTCCGCTGCGAGGCGGCAAAAGCAGAATGTTCGAGGGCGGTCTTCGAGTACCCTGCATCGTACGCTGGCCGGGTGTTGTTCCTGCAGGCTCGGTGTGCGATGAGTTTCTCAACTCAATGGATATACTTCCAATGCTCTGCGGTGCGGCAGGGATTAGAACTCCAAAGGGCGTGAAACTCGATGGCTTCGATATGGCTTCCGTACTGGCAGGCAAGGAAAAATCACCCCGCAAAGAAATGTTCTGGCGGCGTCGGGGCGACAGAGCGGCCCGTGTCGGGAACTATAAATGGGTCGAATCATCGCGCGGTTCGGGATTGTTCGACCTGTCCTTGGATATCGCTGAGCAGCACGATTTGTCAAAGGAAAAGCCAGATGTGTTGAGTATGATCAAATCGCGTTTTGCCGCTTGGGAGAGGCGCATGGCCGAGGCCGAGCCTCGCGGCCCGTTTTGGAATTTCTAATCTGCGGGGGGCTGTCAATCGACCGCAACGTGGTTTCTTTGCTTGACTTCGTGGGGACATCTTTGTACAATCGATTATTGGAAATCGATGTTTATTAAAATGAGGTAATCTATGTCAATAAAACTGAAATTCCTTGGCGCCGCTCAGAACGTTACGGGCTCTCGACACCTCCTGGAAGCTAACGGCACAAAGGTTCTTGTAGATTGTGGACTTTATCAGGAGCGGCAGTTTCGGTCAAGGAACTGGGAACCCTTTACCTGTCCGCCCGAAAGTTTGGATGCGGTTCTTTTAACTCACGCTCATCTGGATCATTGCGGTTTATTGCCGAAGCTTGTCAAAGATGGATTCAAAGGCAGGATATATTGTACCGCCGCCACCTCGGAGATAGCGCAAATCATACTGCTGGATTCAGCTCACATACAGGAAGAAGATGCCAAGTACAAGCGTAAAAGGCATAAGCGGCAAAAGCGAAAAGGCCCCTATCCGGTTGTCCCGCTTTACACGACCGCCGATGCCGAGGCGTGTTTTCCACAATTCTCCTCTGTAAAATATAAGCAACCCATCGAGATTGGCGCCGGCGTTGAGGCGACTTTTTGCGATGCGGGCCACGTTCTCGGTTCCTCGATTATCAGGGTCAAGGTCAGCCATGATGGCCAAGACAGAATAGTCATATTTTCGGGCGACATCGGCAGGCCGGACAGGCCGATCGTGCAGGATCCCTCTATTGTCGAACAGGCCGATTATGTCCTGGTCGAGTCCACGTATGGAGACCGCGTGCATGAGGGGCCGGAAGATACGAAGAAACTGATCGCTGAAGTCATCAATTCGACAAAGCATGCCGGTGGCAATATTATCGTCCCGAGCTTTGCGCTCGAGCGGTCGCAGGAGCTTTTGTATTATATCAACGAGCTGCTGGTCGAAAAAGCGATACCGCAATTACCGGTTTTTCTGGACAGCCCGATGGCTTCACGCATCACCAAGGTTTTTCAGAAGCACCGCGAGTTGTACGATGAGGAGATGACCGAATTTGTCAAACGCAATAAGTCGCCTTTCGAGTTTCCGGGATTGAAAATGACTGGGACAAGCGATGAGTCAAAGGCCATTAACCATATCAGGGGCACGGTAATGGTCATCGCAGGCTCTGGAATGTGCACGGGTGGGAGAGTCAAACACCATCTGGTCAATAATATCACCAAACCTGAGAACACGGTCATGTTCGTTGGCTACCAGGCGGTCGGCACGCTCGGCAGGCGAATCGTCAACGGCGAGAAAGAAGTCCGAATACTCGGCCGGGAGTACACGGTCAATGCGAGGATTGCGCGGATAAACGGCTTCTCGGCACACGCGGACAAAGAAGAGCTTTTCGAATGGTTGAGCGAATTGAAAAAGCCGCCCCGAAAGCTCTTTGTCGTGCATGGTGAATCCAAAAGCGCAAACGAGTTTGGCGATTACATTCGAGAGAAAACCGGCTGGCAGGTAACTGTCCCGGCTTATCAGGATGAAGCTGTCCTCGATTAAAGTTGACATAATACTTGACGCTATCTTCTAAGAAGTTATTCTTGACGTCAGGGCGGTTGATTTAGTATAAATGGAGCAGGTGATGTCGGTGGATTTTTCAGACGGGTGATACTTTCATAATTTTCAAGTGGATTACCATAATTATAATAATTGTCTTATTTTAAAGGAGGATTGTTATGTATCGAAGATTGACTTGTCTGATTTCATTTGTTTTGCTTCTGGGCATATCTGTTAATATCGCGAATGCTGATATCAAATCAGATCTTGTTTCGTACTGGAAGCTTGACGATGGAAGCGGAACCACGGCCAGGGACAGCGTCGGCAGTAATGATGGGACACTCAAGGGCGATGCGAAGTGGGCGGAAGGCTGGGTCATTGGTGCTGTTGAGCTTGACGGCGATGATGATTATGTGGACTGCGGAGATGGTACTGTATTCAACACAGTCTGCCGCGACGTGATCACACTCGCTGCATGGGTAAAGGCCAATCCCGCCGCCGGACCCGATTGGGGAGGTATCATCATGAGAGGCTATGGTTATCTGTATGGCGATATTGAACCCTATGATACGTTCGCCATGTATTATCACAGGCCTAATGAGAGGATGGGTTTCAAAACCAATAGCACTTCACCTGAGTGGATGGCTTCACCAAACGGTTCAGCATCTGATTTGTTTGATGAAGAATGGCACCATGTGGCATCGGTATATGATGGATCAGAAAAGGTGATCTATCTTGATGCTGTTGAGATTGTCAGAGGGGCAGCGACGGGCCAGATTGGTATCGGTGAGGGGACAGGCCGCGTCCTTCTCGGCGGAGGAAGAGATGTAGAGCCGATGGTTATTGAATTCGGCGGCCGTATTGACGAAGCCCGGATTTATGACCGTGCGCTGACACAGGAAGAGATTGTGGCCGTTATGGAGAACATTGAAAATATGCCGTATGCTATGAGTCCGGATCCACCCATTGGTACTCTCCATATGGATACATGGGTAACCCTTTCGTGGAAACCGGGTGATTTTGCTGTCTCACATGATGTATATCTGGGTGATAATCCTGACGACGTTAATGAAGCCACGCGAGATTCAGAATTGTTCCGGGGCAACCAGGACTTGACATTTTATGTTGCCGGCTTTCCCGGATATGCGTATCCGGACGGTCTTATTCCCGGCACAACTTACTACTGGCGAATCGATGAAGTTAATGACGCTGAACCGAACAGTCCGTGGAAGGGAGAAATCTGGAGCTTTTCGATTCCATCGAAAAGCGCATATAGCCCCGTCCCGGCTGATGGCGCCGAGCTTGTGCCTCTGGATTCAACACTCGCCTGGACACCGGGTTTCGGCTCGAAACTGCACACCGTATACGTTGGCGAAGATTTTGACACTGTGAATGAAGCTGTCGGCGGGTCTCCCATAGGAGTAGCAAGCTACAGCCCCGGCCCACTTCAATTAGCCAAGACTTACTACTGGCGTGTCGATGAGTTCGACGGGGTTGGTACGTATAAAGGCGATGTCTGGAGCTTTACGACCGAAGGTGCCGTTAGCGGCCCGAATCCGTCCGATGGCGCTGTTGATATAAGTCCTACACAGATTCTTACATGGGATGCGGGAGCTATCGCCGCTTCGCACGAGGTGTACTTTGGCGCAGATGCGGATGCCGTCATGAATGCAACCAAAACATCACTTGAGTATAAGGGGGCCAGAGCGCTCGGTGAAGAGAGCTACGATCCCGGCAAGCTTGCGTTGACTACGACTTACTACTGGCGTATCGATGAAGTCAACGGTGTTAATCCCGACAGTCCGTGGGCCGGCAACGTCTGGAGTTTTACGACGGGTGATTTCTTTGTCATCGACGATTTCGAACACTACAATGCCGGCGATAATCAAATATGGTACGCCTGGCATGATGGGTTGGGCTACGGCACTTTCGGGACCGAACCATACTTTGCCGGTAACGGAACCGGAGCCGCCGTAGGCGATGAGACGACTCCTTCTTATTGTGAAGAAAGTATCGTACATGGCGGCGTCAAGTCGATGCCAGTGTCCTACGACAATAACAAGCAGGGCTTCTCGATGTATTCGGAAGTGGAGTTCACATTGAGCGAAGCACGCGACTGGACAGATGAAGGCGTTAACGAATTGTCACTGTGGTTCCAAGGTGTTTCGGATAATGCCGCCGAGCAATTGTATGTAGCGGTGGCCAACAGAATGGGCCAGCCAGCAGTTGTGACACACGAAGATCCGGCGGCGGCTCAGATCGGCGCCTGGACAAAGTGGATCATACCTCTGCAGGCCTTTGCAGATCAGGGCATAAATTTGGCCGATGTTGACAGAATCATGGTTGGTCTCGGGATCCGGGGCAATCTAACGACGCCGGGCGGAGCGGGGAAAATGTACTTTGATGACATTCGGCTGGATCGGCCGAAAGAGACTGCTGAATAAACGCGTATTTTCCTTAAAAAGAAGTCAGGATTAGTATTCATTTGGGGCTTATACCATTCGATTGGGTATAAGCCCCGTTTGTCTTGGTTGGTATTGGGACACACCGCCGACGGGGATTTATCCCTGCATGGCACATTCCCAGGTTCTCCGGCAAAAGTTGGAAATTATTTACTATTGCTGGTAACCAGAACGCTGACAGTGCTTTTAACAGCGCCCGTTTGTTTTACCAGTTCTATGCCCTTGTCTGTTCCCAGATTGCGGGAGTACTGCTTATCCGCCGGGTTGTTCCAGTGCTCGTAAACACCCAGGCTTGCCAGACGATTTACATTTCCTTTGTGGTCGGGGTCGTAGAACGTTCCTGAAGGTGGTTTGTTGGCCAGCGCAGCTTCGATGAGGTAATCGTTTGTGCCGGATTTGTGAGGACCATCATCCCATTCGTTCCACAGGAAATCGAAGCCGACCGCATCGATTGCGACCGGGTCCTGCGATGCGAACAGACTCGAACTCCAGTCGTCGTTAAAGGGCGGGCTGTTCCATTTCCTTGGTGCCCTTTCCTTGGCGTGCTTTCCGGCGTATAGCCCGTCGATCAGGTAAAGCAATGTCTTGCCGCCAAGGTGTTTGTGTCCCATCAGATCGACCAGCGGCCTGTAACGCCCCATGCCGG
Source organism: uncultured Phycisphaerae bacterium (assembly GCA_965372295.1). GTDB lineage: Bacteria > Planctomycetota > Phycisphaerae > Sedimentisphaerales > Anaerobacaceae > JAFGPJ01. The sequence continues at coordinate 3,853 of CBDVBU010000106.1, read as the reverse complement.
GAGTGTTGTACGGAAGGTCTTTGTGCATATCGTAGTATCCGCTCAGGCGGGCCGGTTTCCTGGCTAACGAACCGTAGTGATTTTTCGCGCAGAGCGTAATGCCCGCCTGGTCGTTGTGGCTTTTTAGATTCGCCAGGTTAATCAGATATGCAGCCTCAGCGTAAGAAGCAGGCACATAATCTTGCTTCTTGCCTGCGGCGTCCGGCGTGCTCCAATAGAACGGCACGAATGACAGCTTCGCGGCGGTCCGGCCGAATTTACCGAGGTACTCCAGGTAGCGGACATTCGGGAACTCTTCGTGGCACATGTTGTAAAATTCGTTCGGGAAGTAGCACAGCGTGTCACCGACCGTGATGTCCGCCTCGTTAACACCGGCTTCGTTGACGAGCTGCCGCAGCAGGGCGATTATCATTTGCGGCGATGTATTCATATAGTCGGCGTTTCTAAGATTATAGTCGTCAATGCCTGCCACCGGCCGTCTGCTCCAAACCTGAATGCAGCCGACATAATTGACCTTCACGACAATCTTTTCTCCCTTCTTATATCCGGATTTCCCCTTGCCGTTCGTTTGGTTGAAGTGCTCGAAAAGCCTGTTCCATGCGGCGGCATCGTTTTTTTCGCCGCTCAGAGCCATGATTGCCCGGCTCATCATCTCGTCCACTACCGCCTGGTCCGTATGATTGCTTTGCCACCAGTGCCCATCTCCGGGGCCGGCCCAGTCGGTCGCATCGGGATCGTGGACCCAGACAACGCGTCCCGGGTGAATCCCCCTGGCAACTCCAATCGGGGCGTTTGCCGTCGGTTCATCGGCGAAAACCGTCTTTTCTGCCGTCATGCTTTGAACGAACCACACAGAGCCGATGCTCACAGCGATGAGTATCACACACAATATATAGCGTGACTGCGCCAGGCAGCGTTTTGCCTTGCGAAAAGCCGTAACCGAGCCGATTGCGCCTGCGAGCCAGAGCGCGAAAGCCGATGCCAACGGGAAGGCAACCTGCTGGCACGGATACGTCGCGCGTGAAGGCTTTGGTATCACGCGAAACAAAAACCACAGCAGTGCCAATAGTCCCCCGACAGGAAATATCCACTTTAGCCAGCGATGTTTCCCTTGGTGCTTAAGGGGATTACCTGTTTTTGGACAAACTGGCCGTGCTTTTTCTTTTCTTTGCGATAGCATTTTCTAACCTTTCCAAGTTTAGGTTATTCAAAACAATAGTTTTCCAAACCTGCCGTATTATAGCATATCTTTGGCATCTTGACAATTTACAGGGAGATTAAACGAGCATCCTTCGCATTTGGGGACGAGACTTAGCGATATTGGTATGTCGAGTATTGACTCAACTGCCGAATATTGATAGTTTGTGAGATATGGGTGGCGGGATTCAAATGGCGATGCGATGGGATAGGATCAATTGTTCTTACGGTTTATTAACAAGGATAAGAAAATGAGAAAAGGTGAAATACTTTCTGCCGGACTTTTCACAGCGGCGTATTTATTGCTGGTTTCTTTTTCAAAGCCTGCCCAGGCGAACGAGGCGATCTGGATCGAAGGAGAAGATTATAATACATCGACTTTCGTTGAAACGCAGGGCGCCGGTTCTTGGTACCATAACGATAAAATCACAAAGGACCTCTTCTCGCCGGGCGAGCCGGGCGTTTCCAATGGTGATTGGCATTCGCACTACACGAGCAATAATTACCGCGATTCCGGCACGGCGACGTATAACTTTACTGTCACTGAAGGTGGTAGCTATTCGTGGTGGATTCGGCTCAATCCGTTTCGCAACAGCAACGGCGGGGCCGATTACAGCTACAGCATCGACGACGGGACCTGGCAGGATATCGACCTGTCTTATGTCACCAACCGGCTCGACTTGGTCGATCCCGGCATCGATATACGCTTCATCGCGTGGACGTTCAGTGGTTCGATCGATTTGACGCCGGGGATGCACACGCTTAAGGTGCGCATCTCGGACCGTGACGGGGCGGATGAGCAAGGTCATGGCGGAATTGATGCGATTGCTTTTACGAATTTTCCCTGGGCGCCCACGGGCGTTGTTCGCCCCAATCCAAATCCGCCTGCGCCTGGTCCGGATGACTGGTTCATGCTGATGGCCGGACCGGACCGGCATTCCCCGGATTCGATTATAGATATGAGTCACCTGATCGAAAAACCTGCCGGCAAGCACGGTTTTCTAAAACGACACGGTAAAGATTTTGTTTTCGAGGACGGCACACCGGTCAAGTTCTGGGGAGTTGACGCCGGGATGACCGAGACTATCGAGTCGCAGCATCGTCAGGCTCGGTTCTATGCAAAGCACGGCATTAACATGGTGCGCCAGCATCCGGTGCAAAGCGTGCTGGGCGTCCTGCAGTCGGGCGGCCGCAGCTGCCGATTCGATCCCGCCAGGCTGGACAGGTGGGACCGGTGGTTCTCAATCCTCAAGGACAACGGCATCTCCATGACCTGGTCGCTGTTCTACCCGCATGTAATCACGCCGGACGATGGCTATCCGCAGGACCTTTATAATGAGCTGCCGGATAAAGGAGCCGGAAAGAGCACTTCCGGCGTGGTCACTATGATGCGAGAGTTGCAGGATGCTGAGTGGCAATGGGAGCGTGCACTTCTCGAACATATCAATCCATATACAGGGCTGTCTTACAAGGATGATCCGTCGCTGGCGATTGTCGAAGTGCACAACGAAGACAGCATCTTTTGGCACGCCCCCCTGAACGATCTGGCCAGCTACAACAACGGTAAACTTGACCGTCATGCGGCGATTCTCGGCACGATGTGGATGAACTGGGTGAAGCGGCGATACAGCAACGATGGGAACCTGATAGTTGCCTGGGGTAGCGGCAGGAGATCGGACGACTCGGTCGATAATCCTAAGATGAAGATGTACGGCGCATGGGAGATGGAAGCCGACGGGCCTCGATCAAACAAGAGCAGGGAAAAGAAGCGAATGGGTGACTTCATTCGCTTTCTGGCTGAACTCCAGCGGGATTACTACGAGCGCCGACAGCAACGGCTGCGCGAGTTGGGTTACAAGGCGGTAACGGTGACTACCGCGTGGAAGGCGGGCGGGCCGGCGGCATCGGCGGCCAATCTCTGGACCGACGATGCGATGGACGCAATCGACCGCCATAATTATTTTGGCGGCGGCTCCGGCGGCCACAACATTACCGCTGGCTTGGTCAGCAACGACACCCACATGAACAAGGCCGGTCGAGGAATTCTCTCCAGCGGTTTCTGGCAGGTCAAGGACAAGCCGTTCATCATGACCGAATGGACGCAGAAACCGCCCAACCAGTGGAAGCCTGAGATTGCACCGCTGTTTGCGTTTTACGGCATGGGTCTCCAGGGATGGGATGCATCCTACCATTTTGCCGCCTCCCGTGCATTTATGGGCAACGGCTGGCCCGGCATGAGGTCCTACGTCACCTGCACTCCGCACTACATTGGCCAGTTTCCGGCTTTGGCCTTCGCAATCTATAACAACCACTTCAAGGAAGGCGATATTGTTTCTGCACGCCGGCTTTCAACCGGCGATATTTTCGCCGGCATCGATAAGCTTCAGCAGGAATACGGTTTGGTTGGTTACGATGAGAATGAATTGCTGGCCCACGGCGATACGCCCGTAGAAGCTCTGGCCGTAGGGCGCGTGACACTCAAAATCAAGGACGGCCAGGAATCCTCCTATCTCAGCGAATTGTCCGCATATTGGGATCGGCAAGCACAGACCATTCGAAGCAGCACCGGCCAGCTCACATGGGACTACGGCAGTAAAATCGTGACTATCCATTCCGAGAAGACACAGGGTGTTATCGGTTTTGCCGGCGGCCGCAC
>CBDVBU010000105.1:0-9575 GCA_965372295.1 uncultured Phycisphaerae bacterium | reverse complement strand
ATCAGCATAAATTACCTCCCGAGATTATAAATGTCTCCACAAGCATCTGAAAATTCCTGTCGAACGTATAATATAAGATTTATACCAGATTTCCTTTCTAAAAACCAGCTATAAGGTCTTTCATTCAACTCGTTCCGGATTTCCAGCCAGAGGCCGGTAAATTGGCTTTGAATTGGCTTTGTTTTTTCGCCACCCCGGCCGTCTGAAATCCCCATAAACCCTTGCTATTAATGACTTAGCGTCCATTTACCGCTCCGGCAAATTGGCTTTGTTTTTTCAATTCCTATTAACCGCGGAGTTCGCGGAGAACGCAGAGGAAACAAAATCTCCCAGCCAGCTACACCAACGCGAGTTTTTACACATCAAAAACCTCCGCGCACTCGGCGTTCTCGGCGGTAAAACAACCGAAATTGGCTTTGTTTTTTTGCTGCCTCAAACCATATAAATCTCCGTAAACCATTACTATCACTGACTTAACGCCATTTTGACACTTCGATAAATTGGCTTTGTTTTTTCAAATAGCTTTCTGTTAGACACGGATTTACACCAATTAACACTGTTGTTTGAGCCACAGAAAAATAATATTGTCATCCTCGCGCAGGCGGGGACAATAATAATTAATAAATCATAAATACCAAAGTTTTCTCCATACCACATACGATATACGACAATCTTATGTTCGTAGAATATTACACTTTGTTAAATGTTTGATATCAAGTTAATTCGGGAAAAATCTCCGTGAGACGGCGTTCTTAGTGCGTATTGCATAAATCAACTTAAAGTAGACAGGATTTACAGGGATAAACACTGATTTTTGATGTTTGTCATTCCTGCGCAGGCAGGAATCCACGCCCTAATTCTCTAATTTGCTAAGATTTTCAACTTTTCTTCCTTGTTCAAAAGTCAAACAGCATCTATAATCGAACATAGCAGATATGATAGCTCTAAAGTGGCAACGTCGTTGTTTGTGCTTTCTTGCTTTATGCCGAGAGGCTTGGGATGTTATACGGAAACCATATAGATTTTAATAGGTGACACTGTCGCTAGTTTGTCTAAGGAGCGTATGGAGTTAGCTGTTGCTTGTGGATACTCGATACTGGATTCTCGAATTCCGTATTTTCCAGACACGCTTAATTTTGCTGATCAAATATTTTGGGTTGAACCTTGCAAAGTCGGCACGTGAAATGTAAGATGAGATATTGGATTAAAAATAGGTTTATCAGTCTCTGAGGTATTCAATTCATGCTTGTAAAAAATGGAATCCGCCAAAGGCAATGGACTAATCCGTCCGTGACTAGCACTTCACTAACTGGGAATCCGGTTGAAGATATCCTGAAAAAAGTGAGGGCCGTTGTGTTTTCTGCTATGCAAAAGGGATGGTCAGGTCCACCGTTTGATCCTTTTAAACTTGCAGGTATTTTGAAAATCTCCGTCATTCCCTCTGAAGACATACTGGACGCGCGCATTATCGTCACTAAGCGGAACAAGTTCACAATAGAATTCAATCCAAATCGTCCACTGGCTCGGATACGATATTCAATAGCCCACGAGTTGGCCCATACTCTGTTTCCTGATTGTGCACAACGTGTTAGAGAAAGGCAAATAAAGGAGGAAATGGAGCCGGGTGATTGGGAGTTGGAAATGCTCTGCAATATTGGAGCCGCGGAAATCTTGATGCCTATTGGCAGTTTTCCCAAGCTAGCGAGAGAATCGCTCGACATCGACACTCTGATGAGCTTGCGAAAGCAGTACAAGGTGTCCGCAGAGGCAACGCTTCTCAGGGCAGTCAAGCTCACTGACGAACAGTGCGCTGTGTTTTGCTCTTCGCGGCGAGAGGCAGAGAGCAGAACCGCATGTTATCAAATTGACTATATGATTCCATCCAGAACAAATGAAAAGACCTTGCCGGTTGGGCACCGGCTCCCACGAGGCAGTTATGTGGAGGAATGCGCAGCAGTTGGATTCACCGCAAAGGGCGACGAGGCTTGGCCGCGCAGTTTAGGACGAGTCCACGTCGAATGTGTCGCACTTCCGCCATATCCTGGGCATCGGTACCCAAGGGTTGCGGGGGTGGTTTCACGCGTGAACCAAGTGAGCGCATCCGTCAACAGGATACAGTACCTTAAAGGAGACGCCACAGAACCTCGAGGAGAAGGTAACGGAATCATTGCATTCATTGTAAACGACAAAGGCCGGTCTTGGGGGGCCGGATTTGCGCGAGCAGTTCAGAAGAAATGGCCGTTTGTTCTTGAGGAGTTCCAGCATTGGATCATGCACGACAGAGGTGAGTTTTCCCTGGGCAGCATTCACAAATCGGAGATTGAGGGCGATTTGAGTATTGTTGAGATGATTTCTCAACATGGGTACGGCGAATCCGCGACGCCTCGGATCAGGTACGGAGCTTTGGAGGTCTGTCTGCAAAAGCTTGCGGGCGAAGCTTTGAGGAAAAAAGCCTCTGTTCACATTCCTCGAATTGGTTGTGGCCAAGCGGGCGGTTCTTGGTGGATAGTGAGCGAATTGATTGAGGAGTTCCTGCTAAAAGCAGGCATCAAAGTTACAGTGTATGACCTGCCTAATGCTTCTGACAGGCAGCCGGAACGCCAGTTGAGCTTCATGGAGGGGTGATCGAAATTTCTTAGTACGGCAGTGGAGAGGTCATGGTAAAAAAAATCGTAGTGTTGTCTGGTAAGGTCTGTTCTGGGAAGACGACTTTAGCCACTTTATTGCGGGATCGCTTCGGCGCTCGAGTTTTCAGAACGAAAGATTATCTTCAAGTACTTTCCCCGAAGACAGAATTGGCAAGAGACGTTATGCAAAAATTGGGAGAAAGACTCGACGTCAAGACCAAGGGGAACTGGGTCTGTGAGGGCCTGATGAAGTTCATAATGATTGAGGGAGAGGGTGACACCAACCTAGTAGTCGTTGACGCGGTACGCATCAGCAGCCAGATTGATGCTGTACGTAAAGGGTATCGCGGTAAGGTTGTGCACATTCACTTGGATGCTCCCTATCAGGAACTTGATGAGCGCTACAAGAGGAGGAAGACTACGGCGATAAGGGAACTACACTCCTACAGAGAAGTTCAGCAGGATCCTACAGAGGCGAAAGTCGGTAAACTTAGCGAAATGGCAGACGTTGTGATTGACACCAAACGATGTACAAAAGATGACGTTATGGTTAAAGCAGCCAGCCGGTTAGGTCTGTATGGCCGAGAGAATCTTCGTTTGGTTGACGTGTTGGTTGGTGGACAGTATGGCAGTGAAGGTAAGGGGAATATCAGCGCCTATCTGGCACGAGAGTATGATCTTCTCGTAAGGGTAGGAGGCCCAAACGCCGGGCACACAGTCTATGCCAAACCGAAACCATGTACGTTCCATCATCTTCCCAGCGGGTGCCTCGCAGCACCTCAAGCCAAGCTTTTAATCGGACCGGGTGCCACAATATACCCACCGCGTCTGCTGGATGAACTCAATCAGTTCAAGATCAATTGCAGCCGCATGTATATTGATCCTCAAGCAATGATTATCTCGAAGAAAGACAGAAGCAACGAAGGTTCTCTGGTAAACACAATCGGCTCCACTGGACAGGGCGTGGGTGCTGCGAACGCCAGAAGAATTCGGCTTCGACAACCAGGAAGAGTCAAGCTTGCAAAGGATTGTCGGGAACTCCGTCATCTAATATGTGATACTTGTGAAGTTTTGGAGAAGGCTTTCGAGAGGCAATCAAGAATATTTCTGGAAGGAACGCAGGGCACAGCCCTAAGTCTCTATCACGGCCACTACCCATTCGTTACATCGAGGGATACTACAGTCGCTGGTTGTCTCGCAGAAGCTGGTATCTCCCCGAGCAGGACTCGCAAAATAGTCATGGTTTGCAGAACTTATCCTATCCGCGTGGAGAGTCCACAGGGCGGGACGTCGGGGCCTATGGCTCGCGAGATTACATGGGGCGAGGTGGCGAAACGCTCAAAATACAAGACTGCTGATCTGACAGAGAAGGAACGCACGTCGACGACAGACCGACAGAGGCGAGTTGGCGAATTCGAGTGGGCTTGGCTGCGCAAAGCGGCGTCCTTGAACGCGCCAACCGATATTGCGTTGACTTTTGTAGATTATGTCACGAAGAAAAATGAAGACGCACGGAGATTCGAGCAGCTTAGTGAAGATACGATTCGGTTTGTCGAGGAAGTGGAAAGAGTTGCTTGTGCACCAGTATCCTTAATTTCGACAAGGTTTGAATATAGAAATATTATTGATCGAAGGGCTTGGTAAATATGACTCCTGAATTATTTTGTGAGCAGTATCCATATCTTTTTCACATGGCTGAAGAAGATACGTGGGAAAGCATAAAACGATATGGATTATTAAGTACAAGTGCTATTCTTGATTTATTAAAAATAACTGGGAAGGAAAGAAAAGATATAGAATCATCTTGCAGAAAAGAGTATGTTCCGATTGAAGATAAAAAGCATGGGAAATTTTTAATTAGAGACAATGGACCTCTGCCTTTAAAAAAGCTTCAAGCAAGTCTGACAGATATGACCCCTGAACAATTTTATAAGGCATTGAATAACAAGGTCTTTTTTTGGCCAACTGAGCAAAGAGTTGAAAGCTTATTAGGAGCTCGACGCTATAGAAATCGTAAACATACGGTTATAAAAGTGAGATCCGAATTATTATTAAAACATTATCAAACGAAAATATACTTATCACGGATTAATTCTGGATCCGCAGTATATCAACCTACTCCGAGAGGTAAAGGTACATTTGTTCCATTTATAAAATGGCCCGAAGATGTTGGGCCGAGATCAGGCAAGTTAAAAGAACCTATAGCTGAAATTGCTGTGAGATATAGTGTCGACAAAATTACAGAAATTGCCGTAGAAGTAAATGAATTGCATGGCACAAAACTGTTAAAGAAGGTATGGCAAAATAGCGTTTAGCGTACATCGGACGGCGTATTGTGGTTTGTCACTTTTGCCTTGTTCTTCTGTCTCCTCGCCCAGCGTGCGGTGGTATCGTCCCGGTGCAGATGCCATAAAGACATTAGTTGGTTTGCAACCACCAAATACCTGTAAAAGCTATTGCCAGAGCCGAAAATATGCGCGTATCCCTGCTGGAATATCTGGTCGCACTCCAGCGTTCTGATTAGGAATTTGGTCTTTGCTTTGGGGTGGTTTTGGGGATATACTATCAACAGGCTCCGGCTGGGCCGGGAAAAGGGCGTTTTTTCGATTTTTCGATTAACAAAGCGCTGCCGGCTATTCGGCGGGGTTATCGGCGGTTTTTTCGAGGACACCTAATTCTACCAGGGCGTTGGAAGCGGCTTTTTGCTCGGCTTCCTTTTTGTTCGAGCCCCAGGCGCTTGGAAAATGGCGGTCCTCAATAGTCACCTCCAGTTCGAAACATTTATTGTGGTCAGGCCCTTTTTCATCGAGCAGTATATACGAAGGCGTAGCGTTAAACTGCTCCTGTGAATACTGCTGGAGCAGGGATTTGAAGTTGCCATGGGTCTGCTCGGCGTCGGCCTGCTCAATCAACGGGCCATAAATCCTCAAAATAAAATCGCGGGCAGCCTCAAAACCGCCGTCGATATGTATCGCGGCAATAATCGTCTCCAAAACGCCCGCCGCCAGTGAGCCTGAAAGGGCACGATTCGAGACCATGCCCTTGCCGACTTTAAGGAATTTTTGCAGGCCGAGCTGCCCGGAGATTTGGGCGCAGGTCTCGCGAGAGACAAGCTTGCTCTTTATTTTCGTCAGGTCGCCCTCAAGATAATTCGTGAAATTCTCGAAGAGGGCCTGGCAAATGACCACCGCTAAAACCGAGTCGCCGAGAAACTCCAGCCTTTCATTGCTCAACAGGCGACCATCGACCGCAGAGGAATGAGTGAATGCTTTGACTAAAAGATTCTTGTCGGAAAATTCGTAACCTATTATCTGCTCAATTTGCCGCAGAATTTCTTCATCCATATTAACTAACCATCTGCAAACTTGCCAGGGCGACGAACTTATCGTCGGCGAACTCAAAAATTCCATCAAGGCCGGTTACCGTAAAAATCCCTCTGGTCGCCGCGGCAACACTGCAGAAAACGAGCCGATGCCCGCAATCAGTCAGCAGTTTCCGCAGCTTCAGGAGCTTCGATATACTGGAAGAGGTGAGAATATCAACGCTCGAAAAGTCAATAACGACCTCGCAATCGCCTCTATCGCGCACCATTTCGGTGACCGCTTTGAGCTCATCTCCCATTTCCGGCTCCTGGGGCAAGTCCACGAGAATAATATCTTCAGACCAATTTTGAATCCCCATTACATTCTCCTTTATCTAAAAACACATAAGTCTATTGGTATTTTATCGGCATAAGTCCGGGCCAAGTTGAGTAAGAAACCATAGCCGAACACCTTTTTACAACCTATTGGCCCCGCTCGGCGTTTCGGCGAGACCCAAACAAACTTCATCTGCCGGCTAATATCGGCTTATAAAGGTTGGTGCTTTCGTAAAACTATTTCTTAGTGAGCTCTTTTATCTGAAACGTCATTTCGTTGATTCGCCATTCGATCGCCGAAAGTATCCAGAACTTGAAGTGATTAACACGCATCTGGATGTGAATCATATAGATGATTTTTACCGACAGCATGACCGTTGTCAGCTCGACCATTAAAAGGCGCAATCTATCGCCTGAGAATATGGAAATCGTGCCGGCCACAATAATAATTACGATAAATAAGATATTAATCAACTTCGTGTGAAATTGCGGTACGCCTCCGATTTTGCCGATTATCGCCCTGACACGCTCCTTTTCCTGCTCGAAATTTTCCAGCGCTTGCTTAAGATCACCGATCTCATCCTCAGTTTTCCCGTAGTTCTCATTCATAAGTACTCCTTAGACAAAACGTTTTCTGATCGTCCCCATAGACAGTCAATCGAATTTTTATTGACACACTTGAATATTTATGGCAAACTTCCGAAAATTCATTAATGAAAGAATTGGATACAGACATAATTGAAAAAGGTATTTGATGCAAGAATAGTCTCCGGATAGCCTCACATAGAATTTCGAAAAATATCGAATAAGGAGTAATGTAGCATGACAAAAATAATGCAAACAGAAACGATAACGGGCAAGAAACAAGGCAAATCAGCCCTCGCTGCAGGATATTTGGAGCGAGGCTGGGTCATCGCAAACCACAAGCTGGTCTCCTTCCACGCGGCGTTCATTTCATCGGTGCTGAGCCTTCCCGCGGCGGCACTGGCAACGGCGGCGGCCGACCCGGATGTCAATATCAAGCTCGAAGTCCTGAAATTCATGTTTTTAAGCTGGGAGACGGTTGTCTCGGTAATTATTCTTTACCTGTCCTGGCACATCGCCATTGCCATCCACGAGATAGGGCACTTTTTGACCGCCATGAAGCTTACAGCGTTGAACCAGGACTCCCAGGACAAGGCCGACGCTGTCATTCAGGGCGGCGGCAACAAATTCGGCTGGTACGCCCAAATGTTCCTGCTGATACCGTGGGGCAAATTTTATGGTGTCAAGAAAGAAGGCGGCAATTATGCTCCCGACGCCCCTTACAACTTAGCGGTAGCGGCATCGGCGCCGATCTGGAGCCAGTGGCTCGCTACGATCTTCCTGCCAATCGCTGGCTTCTTCATCCTCGTGGGACTGGCCGCGGGGCAGGACTGGATGATCTACATCGGCAGGTTCTTCCTGGCGCCGGGCTGTGTCGGCCTGCTCGACCGGCTGCTGGCCGACCCCGGCAAGCTGCACGAGTTCCGCACCAGAGAGAAGATCGCCGCCGAGCAGGCGGCCAGGGCGGCTGCGTCCGCCTCGAAGGAGAGCTGGATGGTTCAGGTCGGCCAGATCAAGAAGAGACTGCTCACCACGCGAATGCAGTCGGTCACGCTGAAAGATGGAAGCAAGGTCGCGGCCCCGTGGCAGTTCCGCAACTGCGCGATGGGCGGCCGGCACACCGAGAAAGAATATCCTGAAAGCAATATCTCCATGCAGGAGAGCATGTTCATGCCGCTCTCGCCCAAGACCTACGAAGATGCCCAGGAAATGACGGTTAAGCTCCAATACCGGCTCAAGGAGATCATCGAGGCCGCTCCGGGCGCCAAGGTCATGGGCGTGGGTCTTGAAGGCGGTATCGCACCTTATGTCGACAAGGAACCGCAGGACAAGGTTCCTGAGCAACGAATGTGGCGGATGATGAAGCAGGCTATTCTGGACTGCGAGTACGTGCCCGGCGTGGACGTCGCCATCGCCCTTGACCCGGCGGCCTCGGAACTCGAGAACTTATACCGCGAAGAAACCGGCCAGAAAGACTCGGTCGGTATGTATCGTTTCTGGCGCGACAAGAGCAAGCTCGATATGAGCCGCGACCAGATTCTGGATCTCTACAAGCAGGCCATGGAAGAGGGCATCCCCATCCTCTCGATCGAAGATGGCTTCGGCGAGCAGGATCATACAGGCTGGAAGAACCTGATGAAAGAGCTCGACGACAAAATCTTCATCATCGGCGATGACCTGGTCACCACCAAGGACACGAACATCGAATCCTGCGCCAAGAACGGCGAGATCAACGCCACCCTAATCAAGGCCAATCAGATCGGGACACTGACCGAGACGGTCCTGGCCATGCTGACCTCGCTGGCCTACGGAGCGGAACTCGTCGTTTCACACCGCTCCAAGTCGCCCAACGATCCGTTCGAGGCGGAAATCGGTACGGCGATGAACGCCCTGGGTGTCAAGTGCGGCGGGGGCGCCAACACCGAAAGACTTCAGAAGTACGGCCGGGTCATGGAAATCCTCGCATTAGCCAAGGCCGCCCAGCGGGAAATCACCGACAAAGAGCGCAAAGAGGTCGAGGAGAACGTCAAGGAGCTGGTCCGAATCCTCACGGGCAAAGAGGGCGTCAGTATCATGCCGGACGCGGGCGAGCTCGATATCGCCAGCCTGCTTATCAAGATGCTGGCTATCGAGGCAGTCAGCGGCACCGAAGAGGCGACCAATGCCGGTATCCCCTCCGCGGCGGCAACTTTGTTCCTGGGCAAGACGGGAATCATTCGTTTCAAGGGCTCGACACCCCTCGGAACGTCGGCAGGTATCGATGAGGCCATTCACTACGTTGACAGCATCATCGAGCCTTCCGAGACAACCAGGAAATACGCCGATCTGTTTAAGGACGCCGGCGACGGCACATTCCGGTTCAAAAAGGACGTGGAACTCCAGACGGTCAAGTCCAAGAACGACGAGAAACTGATGGCACTCTGGAGAAAATCCAGGCGTTACGACGGTATGGGCTGTATGGACGCCGTCAAGCACATCGAGACCGCACTGGCCGATGCGTTCGTCGGCAGACAGCTCTTGAAGCTTGGCTCACTGCTCGATACGGACAAGGAGTTGCTGGGACTCGAGTTGGAGCAGGCCATCAGCGCCGGCAGGATTTCCAAGAGCGCCTCGAAGGACGAGAAAATCCACGCGATGCAGCGAAAAGGCGTTTTGGGTATGAACGCCATCCTGTCGATGTCACTCGCACTGGGCCGTGCGGTCGCGGCCAGCAACGGCAAGGAACT
>CBDVBU010000104.1:0-9587 GCA_965372295.1 uncultured Phycisphaerae bacterium | reverse complement strand
CCCGAAACGGTCGAGTCGAGCGCTTACGTGCTCGATATGGATATTGTCGTCGAAGCAATAGGCCAGGAGCCGCTTGAGAACATTGGCGAAATCCTGCCGGGCGTAGAGTTGCATAATAGTCTGATTCGGACAGAGAAAGGAACTTTGGCGACATCCAGACCTGGAGTTTATGCCGGCGGCGACCTTGTTAGGGGAGCATCGACGGTCGTTGCCGCCGTGGCGGATGGATTAGCTGCCGCGAATGAAATTAACGAATTTTTGAGACAATCGACTTAAGAGAGGATTTTGACAATGGCAGAACGACCTGTAGCAATCGTCACAGGAGCAAGTCGCGGCATTGGAAAAGGTATCGCTAAAGAATTAGCATCGCTGGGTTACGACCTGGTAGTGAATTATTTCGATTTTACCGCCGAAGGCAAACCGGACGAGTCCAAAGCCGTGCAGACACAGAAGGAAATTAAGGACCTTGATGCCACGTGCGAAATTTTGCGAGGTGATATCAGCAACGCTGCGGATCGTAACGGTCTGGTTACTCTGGCAAAGTCCAAATTCGGCCGATGCGATATGTTGGTGAACAATGCGGGAGTCGCGCCTTCGAAACGAATGGACCTTCTCGATGCAACCGAGGAAAGTTTCGATCGAGTCATGGGAATCAACCTCAAAGGCCCCTACTTTTTGACCCAGCAGGTGGCAAACTGGATGATTGATCAGAAAAATGCGCATCCTGAGCGTGCGTTTCGTATTGTCAGTACAGGCTCCATCTCGGCATACACCAGCTCGCCGGCACGGGGTGAGTATTGCGTGAGCAAGGCGGGAATCAGCATGATGACAAAACTGTACGCGGACAGACTGGCCGAATACAGTATCGGAGTATTCGAAATCAGCCCCGGCATTATCGCGACCGATATGACCAGCGTTGTGAAGGACAAATACGACAAGCTAATCGCAGAAGGACTGACTCCGATTAAACGATGGGGCCAGCCGGAAGATATCGCAAAAGCGGTCGGGGCCATCGCAGAGGGCAGGCTCGATTTCTCGACCGGCCAGGTCATTAACGTCGATGGCGGATTTCATTTAAGAAGACTGTAAGGAGGTACAGATGGATAGTAAAAGTACAATTACTACTCTTTTGCGAGATGGTTTTATTCTCGTTTTCAATCAGGACAAGCTCGACGTTGTGAAGACCGCTGAGGCTCTGATCAAGGCGGGCGTTAACAACATGGAAGTCACCTGCCGGATCAAAAAACCGCTGGAGAAGCTGTCACGGCTGCGGAAGGAGCTGCCCGATTTTGTGACGGGTTCGGCAAGCCTGATCGACTCGCCGCAGATGCTTGAGCTTTATAACAAGGCCCATCGCGAGGACCCGCTGCCTTCGCTTGACCAAGTTGTAGATGCCGGTGCGTGCTATCTTGTCTCGGCTATCAATTTCAGTAGCGCCGGCTTTGAGAAATTCGCCGGGCGGATTCCCATGATACCCGGCTGCGGCAGCGCCACGGAAATCGTCAGCCAATTTTCCAAAGGAGCGAACCTCTGCAAGATTTTCCCGGCCAAGCAGCTCGGCGGCCCTGCCTTTGTCAAGGCCATCGACCCGGCGATCCATAAGACCATCAGCCTTGTCCCCACGGGCGGAACCAATCCCGGCAACATCCCCGATTATATCGATGCAGGTGTTCTTGTCCTGGGCGGCTCGTTCAGCATGATTGAGAAATCCACGATGAAGAAAATTGTCGATGAGCAGGACTACGAGCTTTTAGCCGGGGAGTTGAAAAAGATCAAAGAATTGATCGACAAATTGCGTGCTAACAAATACCCCGGCATCGATTTTGCCTCCGCTTCAATTGAGCAGATAAGCCAGGCCACCGGCAGAAATTTCAATACGGGTTGACTGCCTTTGTCATTCCCGCGGAAGCGGGAATCCAGACCTTTGCGATGATTCTGGATTCCTGTTTTCACAGGAATGACAGATTGTATTACTCTCTAACAATGGAAAATGACAATATGAAACAGCACATCACGGTGCAAAGACCCCTTGTGGTCGTCGTCGTCTTGTTATTGATGGAGATGACACAGTGCCTGAACGCCGAGTCTTCTTCTCAGACACTCACCCTCAACGCAAAGGATACCGGCTATCGCGGCATCTGGTACATGAATCAGCCCTCGGGCGATGAATACGTCTATAAGTACAGCGGCGGACTCGGAACGTATTGTGCCAAGCACAAACCGTTCGCGATTTATTGCGATAAGGTCGAAAAAACATTTTTCTGCTATGGCGGCACCACCACAGACAGCAACCGAAAGCTGCTCCACATGGTCTCTTACTACGACCACAAGACGGATATGGTTCCACGCCCGACCATCCTGCTCGACAAGAAGACCAGCGACGCCCACGACAATCCGGTCATCTCCGTCGACGACGAAGGCTACATCTGGATATTCTCAACCTCACACGGCACATCGAGACCTTCGTTTGTGCACAAGAGCACCAAACCATACGATGTAAACGAATTCGAACTCGTCAACGTAACAAAGATCGAGAATTCACAAGAAGTCCCGATGACTAATTTCTCATATATGCAGCCCTGGTATATCAAAGACAAGGGATTTGTCTGCTTTTTCACCCGCTATAACTACCCCGCCGCTCGTACGATTTGTTTTATGACGAGCACAGATGGTGTCAAATGGTCAAAGTGGATAAGGCTGGCCGCGATGGACCAGGGTCATTATCAAATCAGTACCGCCGGTAAAAACAAAACTGGGACGGCGTTCAATTTCCATCCGCAGGGCAAGGGCCTGAATTGGCGCACGAACTTATACTATATCGAAACCGGCGACCTCGGCAAGACATGGCAGAATGCTAATGGGCGGAAATTGACGCTGCCCCTGACGGATCCCGGGAGCCCTGCTCTTGTCCATGACTATCAGAGCGAGGGTCTGAAAGTCTATCTGAAGGATATTCGGTTTGATAGAGATGAAAGGCCGGTCATTCTGTTTATCACAAGCAAAGGCTTCGAGTCCGGGCCGAAGAACGATCCGCGAACATGGACTACGGCCCGTTGGACCGGAAAAGCGTGGCAGATAAGGCCGACTTTTACATCGGATAACAACTACGATATGGGCTCGCTCTATATCGAGGATGACGGGACATTGCGAATCATCGGCCCGACCGAAACAGGCCCGCAGCCATATAATCCGGGCGGTGAAATGGCGATGTGGGTCAGTAAGAATTACGGCCTAAAATGGAAAAAGGTCAAACAGCTCACGAAAGACAGCCCGCGTAATCATACGTATGCGCGACGGCCGGTTAATGCACATCCTGATTTTTACGCCATCTGGGCCGACGGCCACGGCAGAAAACCATCGCAATCGACCCTCTACTTCTGCGACAAACAGGGAAACGTCCGAGTCCTGCCGCGGGAAATGACCGAAGATCTTGTCAAACCGAAACGATTGGAGTATAACTCGAACGATTAAGCTGATTCATCAAACCACCATTTGCCTGATGGGAGCAATAGAATTATGAAAACAAAGCAAATAGCCAATCAAACCATAACCTTCCATTGCTGTAATACGATCATTGTCGGCTCAGGGGCGGCTGGTATGAACTGTGCGGTGCACCTGTGCGAGTTCATGAAAGGCAAGGGCATTGAAGATCACGCCGAAAGGGTTGCCGTAGTAACCGCGGGACTGGGACTGGGTGCATCGCGAATGAGCGGCTCCGATAAGCAGACCTACTATAAGATGGGCACAAGCCCGGACGTTGCCGATAGCGCCGAGGAATTCGCAAAGAGTCTGACCGCGGCCGGCTGCTGCCATGGAGACTCGGCGCTGGCCGAAGGGATTGGTTCACTTCGCGAATTCTACCACCTGGTCCAAGCCGGAGTTCCGTTTCCCACGGACCCGATAGGCACTTTCATCGGCTATAAGACAGACCATGACCCATACGAACGAGCCACTTCAGCGGGTCCCAAGACCAGCAGGTTCATGAGCGAATGCCTGCAGAAACAGCTCGAACAAAATAACGTCAAAATTCACGATGCGCAGGAAGCCGCACACCTGCTGACAGTCGGCACTGGTGAATCCAAACGAATTGCAGGCATTGTGACTGTAGATAAAAAAAATGTCGATGGCTCGAACCTTGCCATAAACGTATTCCTCGGCGCAAATATCATCCTTGCGGCCGGCGGCCCGGGCGAGATGTTCAAAACAACCGTCTATCCGAAAGGCCAGCTTGGAATTCACGGGCTGGCTTTCAAGGCGGGCCTTATCGGGGCAAACCTCACCGAATCACAGTTTGGCCTGGCCAGCATAAAGTTCCGCTGGAATGTCTCGGGCACGTACATGCAGGCGCTGCCGCGTCTGTTCAGCACGGACGCCGACGGCAAAGATGAGAAAGAATTTCTGACGGACTTCTTCCCCTCCATGAGCAAGATGGCAACGAACATCTTCCTCAAAGGTTATCAGTGGCCCTTCGATCCGCAGCGGATTGAGAATCTGCAATCGTCACTGATTGATATTCTGGTTTTCAACGAAACACAAAAGGGCCGGCGGGTCTTTATGGACTTCCTGTACAATCCGGTAGGCAACAATTCGATGGATGAGTTCGACATTGACGCCCTCGAACCGGAAGCCAAAGAGTACCTGCAAAAAGCCGGCGCATTGCAAAAAACGCCTATCGAACGGCTGGCATATATGAACACACCCGCTATCGAGATATACCAGGAAAACGGGATCGATTTGTATTCGGAGCCGCTTGAGATCGCGGTTTGCGCCCAGCACAACAACGGAGGCTTTGCCGTCGACAAGTGGTGGCAGTCCAATATACCGGGGACTTTTGTCATAGGCGAGATGGCCGGTACGCACGGCGTCAAACGGCCGGGCGGCTCTGCTCTTAACGCAGGCCAGACAGGCGGGCTGCGGGCGGCGCAATATATCGTCAATGTCCGCGGATGCGAACTGCCTGATTATTCAGACGTCCAGTCTGAAATCGACCGGCAGCTAAGTGACATTATCGCCGGCTTTGAACGATACAAAGGCTCATCCGGTTTGGTACCTGAAGAAGTGTTGGAGGAGATCCGAAGCCGGATGACTGTCTCAGGTGGACATATCAGAGAGTTAAATAATGCCGGACGAGCCTTGAAAAAGGCGGTTGAGCTTTGTAAAAGCATCCAAAAGAAAGGCTTCAGTGTAAAAGACGCCAAGGCCATCGTTGGGGCAATACAGGCCGAGCATCTGGCCCTGACCAGCATGGCATATCTCAAGGCCGTTGTCGAACTGCTCGTCCAGGGCAGCGGCTCTCGCGGTTCGCATCTGGTCCTTGCCGAAGACGGTGTTGAAATCCATACCGACGTGATCGACAAAGCCACCGGCAAGCCTTTGAAATTCAAACCCGAGAACCAGTCGCTGCGAAACTCCATATTGCATATCGAGTACGACGAAAGCTCGCCTGATCTGTTCCGCAGCACAACCGTCAAGTTGAGACCGGCGCCTACCGACCGCAAGGCCTTCGAGCCTGCCTGGCAGGACTATCGAGAAGGAAAAATTTATAGCTAACATAGAACAGTAAGGAGAAACGTCATGGCAGTCATAGACGTCAAACCCAAGGCAGAATGCAAATATGACATCGTCTCGCTGGGCGAAATCATGATTCGGCTGGATCCGGGAGAAGAAAGGATTCACACAACCCGGCATTTTCGCGCCTGGGAAGGCGGCGGAGAATACAACGTCGCCAGGGGTCTGAAACGCTGCTTCGGCAAACGGGCCGCCGTGATCACCGCTATTGTCGATAATCCCATCGGGCGACTGCTCGAAGATTTGGTCTACCAAGGCGGCGTGAATATGGAATACGTCAAATGGGTGCCGTACGACGGGATCGGCAGAAAAGTCCGGGTCGGCTTGAATTTCACCGAGCGAGGATTCGGTGTCCGGGCCGCCGTCGGATGCTCGGACAGAGCAAACAGCGCCGCCTCGCAATTGAAAAAGGGAGATATCGACTGGGAAAATATCTTCGGACGGGACGGGAGCTGCTGGTTCCATACAGGAGGAATCTTTGCGGCACTGTCGGAAACGACGCCAGATGTCATCATCGAGGCGGTAAAGACAGCGAAAAAGTACGGAACCATCGTCTCTTACGATCTGAACTACCGCAAGTCGCTTTGGCAGGATATCGGCGGGCAGGAGAAGGCCAAGCAGGTCAATCGGGCCATCGCTCCATACGTCGACGTGGTGTTAGGCAACGAAGAGGATTTCACCGCGGCACTCGGATTCGAGGTTAAAGAAATGGACAAAGGCTATTCCAAGCTCGATCCGGCAAACTTCAAGATGATGATCGCCGAGGTCGTCAAAGAGTTCCCAAACTTGAAGGTCGTCGCGACAACTCTGCGGAACGCAAAGACCGCCTCGGTCAACGACTGGGGTGCGATCATATACAACAAGGGCGAATTTTACGAAGCCAACTTGAGGCCCGATTTGGAAATCTACGACCGGGTCGGTGGCGGCGACAGCTTCGCATCCGGGTTGATCTACGGCCTGATGGAAGGAAAAACGCCGGCCGAAGCCGTGAGCTACGGTGCCGCTCACGGCGCTATGGCTATGACAACGCCGGGTGACACAACCACGGCCAGCCTCCGCGAAGTCGAGAAAGTCATGCAGGGCGGCGGAGCGAGAGTCGATAGATAGCCAAACGCAATTTTAAAGAGACGATGCTAATGATTGTCCATGCAGTAAAGTGGATTGGTGACATTGACGGCTATTTGGAGCTTATAGATCAGCGCCGGCTGCCGGCGGAATTTACCAAGTTACAATGCCGGGACGTCGAGACGCTTTTCGAAGCGATAAAGACGCTCGCCGTTCGAGGCGCTCCGGCCATAGGCGTCTCAGCCGCGTATGGACTTGTCCTTGCTCTGCAGAAGCCATCTGCAAATGACAGCATAGAGAAAGCTCTTGAATCGTTAGCCGGGGCACGCGACTATTTAGCATCGTCCCGTCCTACCGCCGTGAACTTGTTCTGGGCGCTGGATCGCGTTTGGCAGGCCGCGTCACCGGTTGAAACTCTACAGCAGTTGCGCGAAGTCGTTCTTCGAGAGGCAAATGCTATCTATCAGGAAGATGTGGACATGTGCCGGCGGATTGGCCAACACGGCGAAAAGTTTATTAAGGATGGCGCCGGGATTTTGACGCATTGCAACGCCGGGGCGCTTGCTACTGCCGGTCAGGGGACTGCTCTTTCGCCGATGTTCGAGGCGCACAAAAAAGGTCGCAAGTTCAGCGTTTATTCAGATGAGACCCGACCGCTGCTGCAAGGTGCGCGACTGACTGCATGGGAGCTGAAACAGGCGGGAATTGATGTCACTGTAATTTGCGATAATATGGCCGGGTGGCTGATGAAGCAGGGGAAAATCAATGCCGTCATAACCGGCGCCGACCGGATCGCGGCAAACGGCGATACGGCCAACAAGATCGGCACCTACAGCCTGAGCATCCTCGCCAGAGAGCACTGTGTGCCGTTTTACATCGCCGCACCATCAAGCACATTCGACTTGAATATAACAAATGGAGCCGAGATACCCATCGAACAAAGGTCTGCCGAGGAAGTAACAACATTCGCCGGCACGCAAATCGCACCTGCCGGCGTCTCTGCCTACAATCCAGCTTTTGACGTAACCGAGGCAAAGGATATAGCCGCAATCATTACCGAAAGAAGCGTTATTGATACTCCCAATATCGACAGCATCCGCGAACACTTGAGATGATGCTAAACTTATAAAACTGCAATACGAAAGAGTATTCGAGTAATTTTACAATCCAATTCAAAGTGAGCGATTTGTTAAGTTGCATGTTCACAAAGGATTGTCACTCAGCAGGCGCAGGTTTGTTTTCGTCGATATTCTTGATACCACCGTCTCCAAATTGAACATCCAGCAAACGATGAGACGGTATGACTCGAGGTCCTAAATTCTGTATCTGCGGGCGTGTTATGATTAGATAATCACGGGTCAAACGCCCGTAAGCATCGATGTTCCAACTGCCGTTGCCGCCAGGAACTGCCTTATTACTGTTACAGCGAGTAAAACCGCCGGTCCTTCCACCTTCCATCTCGTACTCGACGTAGTAAATGACACCTTCAGCAATTGTCTGTGTATCATTTGCCTGTGGTGCGTTGGATTGCCGGCGGCAGCCCATAACTGCGCAAATGACGATGACGGCAAAAAGAAGGTGTGTGAAATGTTTTCTCATATCTATCCATTTCAACTTACTCATTGTTAATTGCTCAGCCATTTTTAGCTGCCTCCTATTGTCTTAAAGGTTATTTCTTACAGTTTTGTAGGCTATCCTGTTGTCTTTAAACCCAGCATAACCAATCGAGAATATCTATCAATAAGGCGGACTACTCTTGCTCTTATAGGAGAATCCCCTTAAAGACCTGTTGAACACCAGCGCCAGTAAGAATATGGAATCCGAAAACAAAAAAACTGGATTTCCGCATCCGCGGAAATAACAAAACAAGACAATTAATTTTTAGAAACGGCACGAGTACCCAAGTTTCACCTGAGATTATTAATCTACCGCTACGACTTCCTTGACCTCGGGTACCTTTTCCTTCAGGATTCGTTCTATACCCGATTTCATTGTCATCGCAGCACCGGGGCAACCCTGGCAGGCGCCCTGCAGACGGACCTTAACGGTGTTATCATCATCTATACCGACCAGTTCTACATCGCCGCCGTGGCTTTGCAGAGCACCCCGAAGGGACTCGATCGTGTCTTTGACCTTTTCTTCCAATGTCTGGTCAGTATTAGTTTCGCTGCAACCGCATTTATCACACATAAAAAATCTCCAATATTTTTTTTAATTGCCGGCAATTATAGCAGCAATTTGACTTTTGGCCAGTTATTTCTGTTTCTGTGTACGACTTTAAAATGTATTTGTTGGAGCTAAAAGGGCAAAAACATTATTGACAGCCGAATAAATTACCGAAAATGATTGACAGAGGCTGGTGGTTCTTGTATAATGCTCGTGTATTTGTATGAAAACATGCAAATACAGCCCTGAGACATCCTTAGTAGGATGGTTACGGGATTATGGCAGGGTTTAGAATCTTCGGTTGATTCGGTCGTTTCTCTTCTGAAGGAGCGATTGGCTCGCCGGAAGGGCCTATAAAGCCATAGTTAACGGTTCCCGCGAAGCGGGATTCCGCCGGAATAACAAGAGGGTGCCGATTTTGCTTATTGGCAAAAGGCAGTCCCCGATAACGTTTGTCAGGAAAGGAATAGAAAAATGAAGACCAAGTCTCGTGCCTCGGCTCGCGCAGCCGGCAAATCCTCAATTAAAGCAGGTGCCCAGATCATCGTCGATACGCTCATCGAACAGGGTGTGGACACAATGTTTGGATATACCGGCGGCGTGGTCCTGCCGTTGTTCGACAGATTGTACGATGCGCCGATCAATTTTATAGTCCCTCGTCACGAGCAAGGCGGGTGCCACATGGCAGATGCCTATGCCCGCGCTAGCGGGAAAGTAGGCGTTGTAGTAGCGACCAGTGGTCCGGGAGCGTGCAACCTGGTGACCGGACTCGCTACGGCGATGATGGA
>CBDVBU010000103.1:0-9592 GCA_965372295.1 uncultured Phycisphaerae bacterium | reverse complement strand
GCCAGGCCCGGGCCGGGGAAAGGATGCCGCCATACCATATCTTCGGGCAGTCCCAGGTATTCGCCAACGAGCCTGACCTCGTCCTTGAACAGATCTCTCAAAGGCTCGACCAGCTCAAAGCCCAATTCGGCGGGCAGCCCCCCAACATTGTGGTGCAGTTTGATATTCGCTGCGTGGGCGTACGTGTCGCGGGCATCTTGCCCGCGATTCGAGGGCGGGACGCCCTCGACACGTGGAGAGCCTGACTCGATGACATCAGGATAGAGCGTGCCCTGTGCGAGGAATTTGGCGTTGGGGATTTTCGCCGCCTCGGACTCAAAGGCCTTAATGAACTCGGCGCCGATGATTTTGCGTTTCTGCTGCGGATCGGTAACGCCTTTCAATCCGGCAAGAAACTGATTCGACCAATCCACAACCCGCAGGTCCATGTGGAAGTGGTTACGGAACATCGAGATGACCTGCTCACGTTCGTTCTTTCGCAGCAGGCCGTTATCGACGAAAATGCAGACAAGCTGATCGCCTATCGCCTTGTGAACGAGCGATGCGGTGACGGAGGAATCAACGCCGCCGCTCAGGCCGCATATTACTGTAGCCTCGCCCACCTTCCGTTGGACGGCCTCGATGGTCTCGCCGGCAAAATCGCTCATCTTCCAGTCGCCTGCACAGCCGCAGATATCGTAGAGGAAATTCTCTAAAATCTGCGAGCCTTTGGGCGTGTGCGAGACTTCCGGGTGGAACTGGACGCCGTAGAATTTTTTCTTTTTATGCCGGACCGCCGCGAACGGGCATGTCCCGGTGCTCGCCAGCTTGCTAAAATCGTCGCCCAACTGCTCTATCTGGTCGCCGTGACTGGCCCATGCCGTGATGGACTCCGGCAGATTTGCTAACAGATCGTTTTTGTCAAGAATGTCCAAATTTGTCCGCCCGAACTCGCGTCTTTGGGCAGGCGCGATTTTCGCCCCTAATATCTGGCAGCCCAACTGCATGCCGTAGCAGATACCAAGGATCGGCACATCCAGCTCGAAAATTTTCTCATCGCATCTCGGCGCGTTTTGTTCATATACGCTGGCCGGCCCGCCTGAGAGGATCACGCCCTTGAGCGACAATTTCGATAACTCCCTGGCCGTCACGCCAGCGGGAAAGATTCGTGAATATACATTCTGCTCACGAACCCGCCGTGCGATCAACTGACCGTACTGACTGCCAAAATCCAATATAGCGATTATTTCCCTGCTCATAAAAAATTCGTTTCTTCCTTCGATTTCGCTCATATTTAGCCCTCGGTTTCACCGGGGGTTCATTTCGACCGAGTTTAAAGCTTGATGCGGGCTTTGTCAATGGTTTGGTATCAATCCTTGTAATCGACCTTGGCTGCTGTATAATGGGCCGGTTAATTTAGATTATTTAGGAAATCGAATATGGCAAAACTGACCAAACTTGATGACATCGTATCGCTGTGTAAGCGAAGGGGTTTTATATTTCAATCGAGCGAAATTTACGGCGGGCTGGCGAGCTGCTACGACTACGGGCCGCTCGGCGTCGAATTGAAGAACAATGTCAAAAAGGCCTGGTGGAAAAGCGTAGTCCAGATGCGGGATGACGTTGTCGGTCTTGATTGCAGCATCCTGATGCACCCGATGGTCTGGAAGGCGAGCGGCCACGTCGACAAGTTCGCCGATTTGATTGCCGAATGCAAGAAGTGCAATACCCGGACCCGCGTGGACCACCTTAAAGAAGATATTGCCGAGCAGGCCCAGGAGCATACTGAACACGTCGACATCGACGCCGCGATGGCCGGGATGCAGGATCTTAGCAAAAAAGTCTGCCCCAACTGCGGGGCGGTCGGCCAGTTCACCGAGCCGATGCCGTTCAAGCTGATGTTCGAGACCCAGATGGGGGCCAATGTTGACGACTCGATGACGATGCACCTCCGGCCGGAAACGGCGCAGGGAATCTTCGCCAATTTCAGGAACGTGCTCGACACTACGCGAGTGAAAATACCATTCGGCATCGCCCAGATCGGCAAGAGCTTCCGCAACGAAGTCACCACCAAGGCATTTATCTTCCGGACGCGCGAGTTCGAGCAGGCCGAGTTGGAATTCTTCTGCGAGCCAGGCACGGATGAGCAGTGGTTCGAGCACTGGAAAGAGGCCCGCTTCAACTGGTACCTTGATCTGGGCCTCAAGAAAGAGAACCTGCACTTTCGCGAGCACGATGCCGATGAACTCGCCCACTACGCCAAGGGCTGCGTGGACATCGAGTACAAATTCCCGTTCGGCTCCGGCGACTGGCAGGAACTCGAAGGCATCGCCAACCGCACCGATTTCGACCTGCGCCAGCACCAGCGGGGCATGAGAACGCTCAACAAGTGGTACGAAAGCAAGGGCGACATGACGAGCATCGAATTAGCCGGCGAGGCGGAAGAATATCAGAAAGGCCCGCTCTCATATTTCGACGACCAGAAGAAGCTGCGATATATCCCCTACGTGATCGAGCCGAGCGCCGGCGTCGACCGCAGCGCGCTTGCCTTTTTAGTCGATGCCTACGATGAGGAGGAAGTCCGCGGCGAAACGAGAAACCTGCTGCGCTTCCATCATGCTCTTGCGCCGGTGAAAGCCGCTATCTTCCCGCTCGTCAAGAAGGACGGTATGCCGGAGATCGCAACGAATATCTACAACGATCTCAAGAAATACTTCAACTGCTTCTACGACCAGAAAGGCGCGGTCGGACGGCGTTATCGCCGCCAGGATGAGGCCGGGACACCCTACTGCATTACCGTTGACGGCCAGACAAAAGAAGACAACACAGTCACCGTCCGCGACCGCGATTCAATGGAGCAGATAAGAATCGCTACCGACCAACTACTAAGCCACCTGCGGGAAAAGCTGGACATGTAGCCCGGCAGCGGCGAAAATAATATTGAATAAAACTATTCTTGTAAGCGTATATATTTAAGGGAGAACAGGAGATCGAAAATGAAAAAACTGTACCTGACTAAAAAGAACAGCAAGATTTTGGGTGTATGCGGCAGTATCGGCGAGATATACGACATCGATCCGACAACGGTGAGAATCATTACCATTTTCTTATGCCTATCAACCGGGATATTGCCGCTTCTGGTGACCTACTTCATAGCATGGATAATCATTCCGAAAGCACCCGAAGGGTAAAATGGTGCGACATGTCACACCCTACATGGATGGCTCTAAGCCACCTACAATATATATCCATGGTCAATCCAGTAATGCCAGTCCTCGACGGCTTCTGTTGTATCTTCGTCCACCTCGGCGATTGGTCTTAGTTGCGACAAAGGAATTGCAAGCGTTCGTCTCTCCCATTGCGTCTCGACAAACATCTCGTGTTGACATTCCCCCTCTGGAGCCATTCGCACAATTTCAACCTCATCGCCCTTTCGTAAAGGTGAGATAGCCCTTTCGGCGATACATCTGGTGAGAAATGGGAAAGACAATTTGTCTTCAAGATGGTAATACCAGCCCATCGCTTGTTCCTCCGGGCCATAAGCATCAACTATGATTTCCATATCGATGCGATTCTCACGCTCGGCGTTCTTCTTTGCTTTAGCCATACTTTTTCTTCACCTTTCAGCCTATGGCCTACTACTGCGGCTCAGCGACCTTTCAGATACAAACACGGCCTCCTTTTTACGGATTCGAATTTACCGCTAACGACGCATTGCGGATTAAACACATTCCACCCAATCAGCGGATTTCGACTCTGTAGTTTGATTCAAAAATCTTGACGTCTCGAATGAGTTTCTGGAATACGTCATCTTGCAGACCTTCGATAAATTTGAAGTCTGCCTGCATCATTGGTACGAGTGGCAGCCATTGCCGGTATTTTTTTCGCATTATTGGAAGTTCATCGTACAACCAAAGATGGTCACGCTTTAACCGAACAGCCAGAGGCCAGTGTGGAATATTATTGATGAGAAATATCGGACAACTCCAAGAATGGGTTACATTGTTGCGAATATTGCGAATTTCACGGAGTTTCTTACTCCTTTTAAGCCGAATATATCCTGGGTAGTTACGAAGACTTCCCCAATGAACCCAATGTCTTTTTAGTCCTTGCCCATGCGTTTCAGTAGCACTTTGAGGGTCGTTGATAATATAAATCAGCCAAGCAAGATTATCAAGTGTACACCCGATATGAAAGTAAAAATCCTTGACGGATTTTGTGAACAATAATGAAATATCTGTGAGTTGGGAGGCGCTTTGCAGCGATAGCTTGGCACTCCCAAGTGAGGTTACGACCTCATAATGTGACTTGGCAAGTTCCCTATAAGACTCCTTTACTTCTTCAGAAATGGGGTTAATACTATAGAGATTGTCAGCTTCATTACCAACATGTATAGTATAACGAAATCGTGCCCACTGGTCTATTTGTAAACGTAACTTGTCACGTATAAACGTTTCATTACCGTCTAAATCTTGTGTACGAACATCAAAATTGTCAGGTATCTGCAAAGTCATTCTTCTTCATTTACAGACTGAGGTTTAGCGGCCCAACTATGCATTATATGCTTTCCTGATAAGGCACCTTACTTCAGGAGTTGACGGCCGAAAACATCCGCTCCTGTCTTAACGTAAACGTTGTCTGGCGGTGTGGAATCTGGGGACGCCTTACTTATTTCTGCCTCCCAGCATTTTGAGATTCATACATCATTGACAATTCTACTTATTCTGGCTGCGACGCCTAATAACAAAAAATCAGCATCAGCTACCAATTGTCCGCTGGAATGGCTTATCAGGCTTTTGTTCATCTATCTGCTCATAAGAAAGGGATGGGAAACTGGCCTGTTGTCTGGCATGTTCGATAGTCATTGCCACCAGATTACCCGATGCATCCAGATCAACATAAATGTTCTCGTTAATCTCTTTCGTTTCGGCAACTTTAAGCGCCGCAAACTCCATCAACGCCGTATCTGTATCAGGAAAATATTTAATTCTCATTTTAATTCCTCTTTAAAGCTTCTGTCGAAAAAAGCATTGTGAACTGTTTCCCCATCAGGGAGCAGAATAACTCGCAGAAATTTGTCCTCTTCTGGTATCTTTTTCCACTTTCTTATTCTACCGTCAGATTGAACCTCCGTATGGAATGGATTATCAATCGTATCCTTAATCCACTCGTTTTTTATTATAGCACGGTCCGGCCTTTTTCTTACATGCAGAAAATATTGTGTAAATTTCATTATATAATCTTATTGCCGCCTAATTATGTATATGATTTCCCATAAGACTCCTTGGACTTCCCGTTGCCAGCATAAGAGCATGGCCCTATTCTGTACTCGCTGATTAACGCGACTATACTTTCATAACAGAATTTTACCACAACATGAAAAAGTGTCAATAGAAAATTCATATCAGGAAGCATCTTAAAGTTAAGGAATCTCCAAATATATACTTTTCGGCAGGCTGTTTTCGCTGTATAGTCTATGGCTTGAAAAACAGAGTAAGTTGGCTTGTGCAGAAGTGACGGCGGAGCCTGCGTAATCCGGCGGGCGAGCCGCAACACCCATAGGGAGTTAGACCATGACAAAGAGCAGCACCGTGTATATTGATCAACTGAAGAATCACGCAGAGCAGGAAGTAACTCTCTCCGGCTGGCTCTACAACAGCAGGGGAAGCGGGAAGGTTCAGTTTCTGATCATCCGGGACGGAACCGGGCTTTGTCAGTGTATCGTTGAGAAAGGTAAAGTCTCCGATGAGCTTTTCGAGCAGCTTAAACACTTGGGGCAGGAATCTTCACTGGCCGTAACCGGCATGGTGCGGGCCGACGAGCGGAGCGTAGGCGGATATGAGTTAGCAGTAACCGATGCACAGATCGTCTCGCCTGCGGACGGTTATCCGATTACGCCGAAATCGCACGGCATCGATTTTCTGCTCAGGCACCGCCACCTGCACCTGCGCTCGCAGAGCCAGTGGTGCATCGGGAAAATCCGGCATACGGTGATCGACGCGATACGGAGATTTTTTAATGATAACGGTTTTACATTGATCGATACGCCGATTCTCACAGCGACGGCGGGCGAAGAAGAGCAGTCGCTCTTCGAGGTCGATTATTTCGGAGAACCTGTGTTCCTGACGCAGACCGGGCAGTTGCATCTGGAAGCGGCGGCGATGAGTTTCGGCAAAGTCTATTGCTTCGGGCCGACCTTCAGGGCGGAAAAGAGCAAGACCCGCAGACATCTTACCGAGTTTTGGATGGTCGAGCCGGAGGTCGCATTTATCGAGCTTGACGGCCTGCTTGAATTGGCTGAGAATTTTGTGTCCTCGATAGTTGCACGGGTCCTGCAGGATAATAAAAGCCAGCTCGAAACCCTCGGCGCCGATATCCCGGCACTGGAAAAAATCAAGCCGCCCTTCTATCGATTCACTTATACCGAGGCTTCGGAGATATTGACCAGTCAAAGAGCAACGGATTTTCTCGCCGGTCAGTTGGAAGAGTTCAAGAATCAAAAGCAGCAAATCGAAAGCAGAATCGCCGAACTCGAAGAACAGCAGAAAGGCCAGATAAAACAGTGGAAGCGGGACAAGAACGCCGCGGAGCTTATCGAGATACGTTCGGAGCTTGCCGAAGTTGAGACGAAGATCGAAAATAACCCGAAACACGCTCAACTTGCCGCCGAATTTCGCTGGGGCAAAGACCTGGGCGGCTCGGATGAGACCATTATCTCGCAAATGCACGATAAACCGATCTTTGTCACGCACTATCCGAAGCAGGCCAAGGCCTTTTACATGAAGACCGACAGGGACAACGAAGACGTAGTTTTGAACTTCGACTGCCTTGCTCCGGCCGGTTTCGGCGAAGTCATCGGTGGATCTGTCAGGGAAGACGACCACGACCGGCTGGTTGCACGGATCAAGGAACAGGGCCTCAAGAGCGAAAACTACGATTGGTATCTTGACCTGCGAAAGTACGGCTCGGTGCCGCACGGCGGCTTCGGCCTCGGCGTCGAAAGGACCGTCGCATGGCTCACGGGCCAGAAACACATCCGCCAGTGTATCCCTTTCCCCAGAATGATGGACAAAGTTTACATTTAAAAATACTCTGTAGGTAATCGAGAATGCAGAATAGGTATGCAGGTGATATAGGTGATTTTGGTAAGTTTGGTCTTCTGCGAGCCATTTTTCCTGATAGCCGACTTGGGATAATATGGTATTTAGTGCCGGATGAAAGCCATAACAAAGATGGAAGGCATATTGATTATCTTAAGAAGACCGAATTTCAGATATGCGACCCAGAACTTTTTAATAAGCTTAATGATCTTGTACAATCAGGCCGTCGTTCTGTAGAGTGTCTCCAACAGTTAAAACTCTTATATAATGTTGTGTTCTTCTCAAACATTTTGTCTTATGAAGGGACATCCACAAATAGTGAAGAGGGCCGACAACAGCGGTCACTTATTCGTCAGAGATGGCTGAATGCTGCGTTAAAGGCTGTCTTCAAATGCGAGGTATTGTTTCTTGACCCCGACAACGGTCTTGAAACGAAATCTGTTACCAAGTATTCCAAGTTAGCTGTTAAATATGTATTTCTCGATGAACTTAGGGAATTCGCTCATATTTGTCCTTGCGTAGTCGTATATCACCATCTCGGTCGTCAGGGAACACACCCCGAACAGATCCGAAGTCGGAATCAATGGCTCTGTTCATACTTTAATGAGACGCATAGTGTTTTTGCTCTGAGATTTAAATGTTATAGCCCTCGGGCTTACTTCTTTCTCGCCCGGAAAGACAAGGCGGATAATATAAAACAAAGTCTTGAAATGTTTATTGAATCTAATTGGAATAAGTGTTTTGATTCAATAGTGTATTGCCATTAAGCAATCAAAAGAGTTAGAAATATTTTCCTTGCTATAATCCAACTATGCAAACATGGACGATACAAAAGCTCTTGAATTGGACTTCCGAATATCTTACGAACAAGAGCGTTGATTCTCCAAGACTAAGCGCTGAGCTGCTGCTCTCTCACGCATTGGGACTCAAGCGGATCGAACTGTATGCGCAATTCGACAAACAAGTACCTCAGCAGCAATTGGACATGCTTCACGACCTGGTAAAGCGTGCCGGTCTGCATGAACCGGTTGCGTACCTGACCGGAAAAACCGAGTTCTATTCGCTGGAGCTTGAAATAACCGGCGACTGCCTGATCCCCCGGCCGGAAACCGAACTGCTCGTCCAGCGGGCGATAGAATTCCTTCGTACACGCTCCGGCATTCAATACATCTGCGATTTGTGCACCGGCAGCGGGTGTATCGCGGTCGCAATCGCCAAAAACGTCCCGGATGCCCGCGTTACCGCTACGGACATATCCGCCGCCGCCCTTGCAGTCGCCGCGAGAAACGTTGAGAAGCATCGGCTCAAGGAGCATATCCGGTTGTTGTGCGGCGACTTATTCGAGCCTCTCATCAAACAATTGGACGTGAACCAATTCGATTTGGTTGTCTGCAATCCTCCTTATGTAAGTACCGCCGAGTACGAAAATCTTGACAAAAACGTGAAAGACTACGAGCCGGAGTCGGCCCTGCTCGCGGGAGAGGATGGCATGGATATTTACCGCAGAATCATTGAGAAAGTGGAAGACGTCTTAAAACCCGGTGCTGTCTTGATGCTGGAAATCGGTTACGCCCAGGGCACCGCCGTCAGAGAGATGCTCGAAGAAAGCAGGTCCTTTGCTCAAATCAAGATCGAAAAAGACCTCCACGACAACGACCGCATTGTTTCCGTGACGAAATTGTCACCCTAAATCAACTATACGATTTACACCATTTGCCTTTCAATAGCCCACACTCTCCATATTATCAAATGTACATATTTAATACATATCCACATTAAATAAATATGCAATAAAAAAGCCAGATCCTAGAAAAACAGAATCTGGCTTCGGAGGAGGGTGATGAAAAGCTGATAATAGCGCGACCCAAAAACTCCTTTTACTTGGTTTTAATCTTCCCTAATTATCTAATCGAACAAATACCAAAGTTTTCTTTAAAGAAAAAGTGTAAAATTAACAAAAAGCTACACTTTATTTATCATAAATCAAAGCTTAAATTATAGAAATTCCTAAATAATTGTCATTTTTTCTAAAAAATATCCATATCCAACCAAATATCCCAATTAGATTACGCTTGATAAATTTACTTTGTTCCAATATTTTAACTATCTGTCTGTTATTTCTTTGGCACATATTTACCTGAAAGAATGATTATGAATACCCGGATTACGATTTCGGAACTGCTTACCGCCAAGCGTCAGAACCGAAAAATCGCCGCAATAAGCTGTTACGATTACAATACGGCCAAGCTTATATCTCAGACCGGCGTTCAGATGATACTGGTCGGCGACTCTGCTGCGCAGGCAGTGCTGGGATTCGACACAACCCTGCCTGCAACTATGGATTTTATGGTTACCATAACCGCCGCCGTTCGGCGAGGGGCACCAAATGTTTTTTTGGTTGCCGATATGCCGTTTTTGTCTTATCAGGTCGGAATACCCGATGCGATAAAAAACGCCGGCCGGTTCGTTAGCCAGGCAGGGGCACAAATGGTTAAAATCGAAGCGGCCAGCCC
>CBDVBU010000102.1:0-9673 GCA_965372295.1 uncultured Phycisphaerae bacterium | reverse complement strand
GACACGTAAGAGACCCTCAATTCGCGGGCAAGATGCCCGCGACACGAAGACGCCCTCGACACTCCACGGGACGCCCTCCGGCGGATCCGAAAGCACGCCCCAAGAGACAATTCTGCGCTTCGGGGCGTGGGAAAAGCTCATTGATTGACGATTTCCGATTGCCGAATGCCGATTTAACAAATTTTCGATTTACGATCTTCGGTTTTCGATTTCGAAATCGGCAATCGTAAATGCTTTATTTCTTTGACAGCGTCCGCCTGATGGTCAGCAATTCGGAAAGAACGCGCCATGAACTGCGGGTCGGTGACAGCCGGCTGTCACGGTCGCAGGTCCAGTCGATGGGAAACTCCCTGATTCTGTAGCCTTCCTTTTGAGCCCGCATGATGATTTCAATATCGAATGTAAATCCGTCCGTAATGGCCTCGCCATACAGGTGGCGTGCGACGTCGCCTTTGTACATCTTAAAGCCGCATTGTGTGTCGGTGAACTCGGCGGGGATTTTCATATCGTGGATGACGAACCAATGGAATGCCTTCGAGCAGATACGCCGGTACAGGCTCTGCGATTTTTCGATATGGCATCCGCGAATTTTCCTTGAGCCGTGTGCTATATCGCACGCATCGCTTTTCAGCAGCTCCAGCCCCCGCAACGTATCCTCGTATGGCACACAGGAGCCGCTATCGGCAAACATCACATATTCACCGCTTGAGTGCTTTATGCCTGTACGGACGGCGTAACCTTTGCCCCGATGTGCCTCATAGCGAATGACATCGAGCTGGATATTCGGTGGAACTGCGGTATTTTTCGCCGCCTCGGCGGTGTTGTCCGTACTGCAGTCGTCGACGACGATGATCTGGCCTGTAAAGTCGTGTGCTTCTAAAAACGCAGCCGCTTCGACTACGTCACGTGCGATCTTTTTACTTTCTTCATAAGCCGGTATAACAATAGATAAATCCATCAATGAATTATATCCTACAGTGCTGCATTTTCATAGTGTAATCCATCTTTGTCCGAATCAGTGAGCCATCCGGCTACGCTTTTAGCAAATCTCTGTCACTTTCGGTTTTGAAAATGCGAGTCGGCGTGACGAATTTCGTTTTCGTCAATAGGCCGGAAGTGTGCGTTTTTATTGCCGCTGTCATGTTCCTTTTGTTTCTCAGTGCGGCGTATGCTTTCTCGAAGATCTTCTGCTTCAAGGGGCAGGATAAATCTGCATCGCTGACGATGCTCAGGAAGCGTTTTTTGTGCCGGTCGGTGAAATCTTTTCCCTGTTTGAGCACGAAATATATCTCGTACAATGCAATAAGATATATCACTGCTAATTCCACCGCCAGCCGGTAATATTTAATGTAATCCACATCCTTGATATATTCGTGATACATCTTGGAGTTTTCTTTGTCCTTGCGATATTCTTTGTCCGCCTTTTTATAAGGCCCTATTTGCCGGCATGCCCGCAGTGTCAGCAGCAGGTTATCGACGGAGTTTTCGATTCCCTGCTCGGATGGACACGAGCTGTAGGTTTCCACGAATCCCCGCTGCAAAAAGTAGCGGAACCATTCTTCGGTGTTTCTTGTGGTGATTCCCCTGACACAGTCCGTCCAGCTTCGGAAATCCTGCTTGAAAAAGTTATATTTCGCGCCGGTCTTTTCCTCCAGGCGATACACTTCTTCGTACAAAAAATAATCCTGAAAAACTTCGCACTCACGGTGTTTTTTGCGATTCTTACCTTCGCGGTAGTAGGGTCCGGCAACGTTGTTGACGATAGGGTGGATAATCTGGTCGGCGGCGATGTGCGTCAGGTGCCCTGCAATGTAGGCAAGTTTCCTCATATCATCGTCATACAGATTGACCTGACCGTTTTCTCTTATCACATCGCTGAAAATAATCTCGACCAGCTTCAAAGGAAACTCGTTTGGCCGGTGCGAATGCAAATGATACGACCATGGAGTAACCCCCTTGGCCTGGACGAAACCTTCTTTCAGCATGTCTTTAATGGAACTGGATAGCCTGTTATAGTAATAGAGGTCGGGTCCGAGGCTTCCGAGATTCACGTACGCCTTATAGTTTTTACTCCTGGAAACATCATCGAGCTTTTCTGCAAATTGTTTATATTGGTCAATCCCTTTTGCCTTTAGCGTTTGCAGCGCTTTGTGGGCTATGAGCATATGTGTTATGTTTGCCGGCATGGCGTTATCCTTATCTATACACGAATCAGACTTCCACAGAGTTTACGGAAGCCGTTATAAAAATACAAGAGTCTTTTCCGCCTGCTGCGGCAGGCATCGAGTTTACGCTTGGGTTGAATTTGATCGTGAATCGACGTCGCGCATTTGGTCAGACAGGGTATGTTTTGGTTGTCGTTTTTGTGGTAATATCAGATTAATTCCGCGGCGTTGTCGGGGATCCAGCCGTCGCTATCGTCGGAGAGCGCTATATAGAACCAGCCGCTCCGGCGTTCGAGCAGATCAAACTCAGTTCCGGCATGCAACGGATCCTTGAAGCTCTCTGGATAATTCGGACCGTCGCCCTGTCGGGCAACAACCTGTTGAGCCGTGATAACACCACAGACTCGGTGGGCCTGCGTTCTGGCTTCCACAACGACCGATGCAAGAAAACTCACCGTCAAAAGACCGCAAATCGCTGCCGTGGCAATCCATGGAGCGGATTTGCCGCGCCACAGCATCACGGTCACGCTGATGCAGACAATCGCGAAGCAGAGGCACGTGACTACGAACTTTGTCTTGATGGAAAAATCGTAGTGCCAGAAAAACAGCGTCTCAAGGATGCGTTCTTCCGTTTTGACATCAACTGTGTCTATTCTTCTGCTGCGCGCAAAAGCGAGGTTTTTTTGTATGTTCGTGTCGGACTTGTCGAGCTTTTCCGCCCGGCGATAATTCAGAATCGCTCTGCCGATATCGTCTTTGAGGAAATAGGCGTTGCCGAGATTATAAAAGAGTTTCGAGTTTCTTATCCGGCCGTCACTGATTATCTTTTCGTAATTCAGTATTGCTTTTTCGTAGAGCTTTTCGGCATGATCCGGGTCATTGGCCGTTGTGTTTGCTTCTCTGAAGAACTGATTCGCCTGAGTGAAAAGTGAATAAACTTGTTCCTTTTGCAGGGCGCACCGGCCCGTGCCTCGTCTCCGCTCGGCATGAAGAAGCTCTTCACCCTGAGCGTAGTCGAAGGGCAGACATAATAAAATCAAACAAATCAAACCTACGGAAAATTTCTTGTCAGTCATTTTCTACAATTCTTTTCGATACTGCGAACAAGCTCGCTTACTTGCCTGATCTTATCGGAGTCGATTTTTATCTCCATCGGTGCGTAGCGCCCGGCTTCGAAGCCGGCTATGATCGCTCTGTATTTGTCGGCGCTTTACGCGTGGTGCAATTGGGGCGGGAAATGTCAAATGCAAATGAATGTCGTCGCTCTTAATCTAAGGCACTATAACAAACCTCCCTCTTGTCGCCCTGGATTGAACCATGCCGTATTTTCTTTGTTTGGGTTGGAGTCGCAACACAACCTTTTTGGGCCAGGAGGCCTGTACGGACGGCATTTTTCCCCTATTTTGTAACGAAAAACGAACTCTTTTCATCCCATACATCAGACTATAGTCTCCGTACCGAGTTTCTCTTAATCAAGCGCGTAGGAAGCAGAATTGCTTCTGGATCAGTATGCTCTGTTGCTTCTATTTGCCTCAACAATAGGCTGACCGCAATTTGGCCCATGGCATCGTTTTGCTGGGCAATGGTTGTCATGGGGGTCGCTAAGAAGCCCGAGTAGGGTTGTTCATCAAACGAAACAATCGATATGTCGTCAGGGACCTTAAGGCCTTCTTCGGCAATCGCCCTTAAGGCACCTAACGTGATCAAATTACCTACAGAAAAGAGAGACGTGGGTCTTTTGGGGCGCGATAAAAGAAGTTTCATCTGTAAATAGCCATTACGTTCTCCAAAGTTATCACCTACAATAAGATTTGAATCAACTGCCACATCAAACCGTTCATGGGCTGTCCGATAACCTTTGACGCGATCTATATTCGGAGCTGAACCCGGTATACCCTGTATACACGCAATGGTTCTGTGCCCATTTTCAAGCAGGTAGGTGACTCCTTCCCTGGCCCCCTTGAAATTGTCGCTTGTTACATAAGGCAGCATGATATTGGGGAAATAGCGGTCCACAATCACAATGGGAAGTTCCTCTTTGTACATTTTAGCCAGGTGTGCATTTGATTGCCCAACAGGTGATATGATAACACCGTCTACTTCACGGGTGCGCATGTAATTCAGGGATTGAACCTCAATAGCCGTATTTTCTTCAGTATCACAGAGAAAAACAGCATAACCGGATTTACGCAACTCTCTCTCAATATAACGGGCAAGTCTGGAAAAGAAGGGATTGGAGATATCAGGGATCATTAGCCCTATGGAGTGGCTCTTTTTCAATCGCAAACCACGGGCCAGTTGATTAGGGGTAAAATTCAGTTTTTCTGCTTCCTCCCGGATGACGGAGGCAGTCTGCTGACTAATCCGATATTTTTTTGCTTGCCCGCTCAACGCCCTTGAAACCGTAGAAACAGAAACATTCAGTTTCTCAGCAATAGTCTTCAGCGTGGTTTGCTGCCTTTTTTTCATTTCCTTACTACTCCGTGTTAAACCTATTAGCACAGAAGCACAAACGTTTGTCCAATTATACAAAAGTCAAAGCTATTTGTCAATATACCTTTGTTTTTTTCAGCATGGTTTAGGCACCATTAATAGTGTATGGCTCAATGCGTGATACATTGACTAAGCTACTATTACAAAGTTTCTCGTCAATGAGAATCCCAATGAGGGCCCAAATCGAACGCAGGAGCTTCAGTTTGAGCCAATTATTGCCTAAGAACTTACTCAAGGTAGCTTAGCTTGGATAAGCAGACCCTGCGGGCCTGCAATTGAAAGGCCTCGGTCAAATCTTTACATGGGAATCTGTTTGTACTGAAAGGCCTTTCCAATCTCACATGCAAATGACAGACGTAGGATGTGGGCCATGTTGCCACTCCGGCCCATCTCAGTATCTCAATATTTTTTTTATTTTTTCAATACTCCTCTTGACAAAATGTCAGTTTATCGTTAGAATTTGATATTGTTGTCTGTTATTATGGTTTTGGCTTGAATTATAAGTTAAAGTGGTTTACCATTTGGGCTGATAGACAGTAAAGTCTATAGTTTACATATTTTGTATTATCTCTTTTTACATTTAGGGGTGATTATTGGCATCAACTTCATTTGAAAACTTAATTGTGAATTGGCTGATGCAAATTTGAGTTTTTTTTTCACAAAAGCACAAACGTTTGTGCTTTTGTGTTGTTCTTGTTTGTAGAAAGGATCATAGGCTTGAGAATGGCGCATATCCGGGGATTTACCTTGATTGAGCTATTGGTGGTGATTGCTATAATCGCCATTTTGATGGCGATATTGATGCCGGCGTTACAGCGAGTCAAGGAGCAGGCTGGTAGCGTAGCTTGCCAGTCAAATCTGAGGCAAATGGGCCTCGTGGTGTCGATGTACACAGAGGACTTCGACGGCACATTCCACCAAGAATCTCCGGCCGATCCACAATACAGTTGGGTCTACGCCATGCGACCTTACTATAGCCATCAGCCGGAGATCCGTAACTGCCCCATGGTGAGCAAGTTCTACAGCGACGGCGCCAGAGGCCCCTTCGTTGGCTGGGGCGTTTACGGCGAAGGCAGCTACAGCACTCCCGATTGGGCCGTAGCGGGAGACTACGGCAGCTATGGCTGGAACTGGTGGCTCTGTGACGAAAACCGGGAGGAGAAACACTGGCGCAACATCAACACGATTCCGGGCAATCGCAATGAGATTCCCGTTTTCGTCGATGCGCTATGGGTCGATGCGCTGCCCCGACCCACGGATCAGCCGCCGAGCGGGTACTTTACGTTCATAGACCGGAGTATGGGGTCGTTTTGCATCGATCGGCACAACGGTTTTGTTAATGGCGTGTTTGGGGATTTCTCAGTTCGGTCGATAGGATTGAAGGAACTATGGGAACTCAGATGGTATCGCGGCTGGTCTGCCGACAGACGGGCTGCCGGCACGCCAGTGTGGCCGGATTGGATGAAAAATTTCAAAGATTATGCCCCTGATTTTATATCGCCGCTGGCTAATTGAACTTGACTTCTTGTTTTGGTGTGTAACCAAAACGCGGTCGTTTTTAACCTTTTGGAAGGAGGATTATTATGTGTAAGAAATTACTTTATTTGGTTCCTGTTGCATTAGTGCTAACTTTGCTGGTTGGAAATACGGCCTCAGCAGAATTGATCGCACATTGGCCACTCGATGGTGATTATGTTGATGCGACAGGCAACGGTCATGATGGAGTATCTTTGGGCGATCCGGAATTTGTTTTAGACGGCGTGAGAGGATTGGTCCTGGAAGTAGACGATGGTGTCGATCGTGTTATGATTGAAGATGCCCCCGACCTCAATTATGGTGCCGATGAGAGCCTGACTATGACGGCCTGGGTCCTTTATGATACGGCCTTGTCTTCCGGAGGTTGGAAATGTATCCTTGGTAAAGGGCGAACCGACACCGGTGGAAACAGCAGCTACATGGTTGAGCTTTATGCCTTTTATGTCAGTGGGGAGGGAAACTGGCATGTTAATGCCGGAGGAACTAGGGGTGATACCATTGCCGCAGTTCCAGGGGAATGGCACCATTTGGCTTTCACACAGAACGCAGACGAAAATCAATGTTTATTCTACGTTGACCTGCAAGAAATGATGTCCGGTAGTGCGGATAATTGTGACACTACGGGTCGACCTTTCTTCATCGGTGCAGGGGGAACAGATTCGGTAAGCACTTTTGAAGCCTTTGGCGGACGCATTTCAGACGTACGTATCTATAATGAAGCCCTATCAGGTGATGCATTAGCAGCTACCACGCTACCTCTATCTCCGGGCCAGGCGCATGATCCCCTGCCTAATGACGAAGCAACAGATGTGCCCCTGGATGTGGCCCTTAGCTGGGAGCCTGGGGAGTTTGCCAACAAACATGATGTATATTTCGGCATCAATTTTGACGATGTGAACGATGCTACCAAAGCCAGCCCCGAGTACAAAACCACCAAATCGATCGGCGATGAGAGCTATGCTCCCGGGCCTCTTGTTTTTGGCACGACTTACTACTGGCGGATAGATGAGGTCAATGCCCCGCCCCAACAGTCTAAGGTGTTCACAGGCGACGTCTGGCAATTTACAACTGAGCCGGTTGCTTATCCGATTGCTGATGTTACTGCCACAGCCAGTTCGTCCGCAGCAGGTCAGGGAGTCGAAAACACCCTCAACGGCTCCGGGCTGGATGCTAACGACCTGCACTCGAACGAAAGTACCTCCATGTGGCTGAGCGAGGATGGTGGTGCGCAGCCGATCTGGATCGAATATGAATTTGACAGACTTTACAAACTGCACCAGATGTGGGTATGGAACTACAATGTCGAGTTGGAGGATGTTGTTGGTTACGGGCTCAACGATGTTACAATCGAGTATTCGACGGATGGCAATAACTGGACGCGGTTGGAAGGTGTACCTCAATTTGCCAGGGCACCCGGAACGGATGGTTACGCCCACAATACGACTATTGATTTCGCGGGCGCGTTAGCAAAGTCCGTCAAGCTTACCGCGAACAGCAACCACGGCCCATTCGAACAGTACGGCCTGAGTGAGATCCGCTTCTTGTATGTACCTGGTTGGGCAAGAGAGCCTGACCCGCAGGATGGGGCGACAGGTATCCACCCGGATGTAATCCTTAACTGGAGACCGGGAAGGGAAGCGGCCATGCACGATGTGTACCTAAGCACCGACGAACAAGGCGTGATGGACGGTACTGTTCCCGCTGTCACCGTGACTGAGACCAGCTATGATGCCGGTACGCTTGAATTGGACGAAACTTATCATTGGCGGATTGATGAGGTCAATGAGGCCGAGATCCCCACTATTTGGCAAGGGGACATCTGGAACTTTACAACGGCTGAGTATTTAATTGTGGATGACTTTGAGTCCTACAACAGCCTTGACCCCAGTGATCCAGAGAGCAACAGAATATTTTTGATGTGGAAAGACGGAGTTGGCTACGGCACACAGGATAATCCACCTTACTCTGCCGGCAACGGGACTGGTTCGATTATAGGTCATGCCGACCCTCCTTTTGTCGAGCTTGAGATCGTTCACGGTGGCAGCCAGTCGATGCCGTTTTTCTACAACAACAGCGGTTTGTCAGGTAAGGCCAATTATTCAGAGGTCGCGGTGGATATTTCTGAATTGGGAATCAGCCCGGACTGGACCAGAGCAGGTGTAAAGACATTGACGCTGTACTTCTATGGTGACCCGGCCAATAGTGCCGGTGAGCAGATGTATGTGAAGATCAACGGCGTCGAGGTTCCATACGACGGCGATTCCAGCAACATTACGCACGGGATATGGCAACAATGGGATATCGGCCTGTCATCTCTTGTCGGCGTAGACCTTCAGAATATAACCGAGCTTATTATCGGCTTCAGGGATGGCGGCGGCTCAGGCGTTGTTTACTTTGATAACATTCGTTTGAATCCGGCCAGTCGTATACCTGATACTAAAGCTCCCGATGATTCCGCCCTGGTAGCACACTGGGATTTTGAAGGTGATTTCACCGACGCCACGGGCAAGGGCCATGATGGGCTTGCTTTTGGAGACCCAACCATTGTCAATGATCCTTTGCGAGGCCAGGTGCTGGAAGTGGACGGAGATGATCGCATTGGGATCAGCGACGCCCCCGATCTGAATTTTGGGGCAGACGAGAGCCTGACCTTCACGACGTGGGTGAATCTTGATCTCGCAGACGCACCCGAAGGCTGGAAGGCCATAGTGGCTAAGGGCCGCACGGAATTAGGCGGCGGTACAGTTTGGGTCCCTGAATTTTACGGTTTCTATGTAAGTCCCAGCAACAACTGGCACGTGAGTGCCGGTGGGATTGGCGGTGACCCTGTTGCGGCCGCAGGCGGACAATGGCACCATTTAGCTTTCGTCCAGGACGGCTCTGCGAACGAAGGGTATTTCTATATCGACGGCGAAGTGGTCATGTCGGGCGGCGCCGACAGTTGCGACACAACCGGACGGCCACTTTTCATCGGGGCGGCCGGTACAGATGTAGAGGCAGGTGCTTTCGAGTCTTTTAAAGGCCGGATCGATGATGTACGGATCTACAACTATGCCCTGTCAGAGCTTGAGATACAGTACCTTGCACTTGATAAATGATGTAGATAACTTGCGATTTTGCTAAGACAGCCTGGGCGCTGAAATAGCGTAGGGTAAGACAGAATAGAATTTAAGCTTCTGGAGGTGGTCGCAATTTGCGACCACCTCATCCTTCTCCGCTGTTGTCCAGTGTTTACCTTCACTATATCTTTGTTACATGCCAAGATGCTAACTCTTTGAGCCGAACTTCTTGTTCTAACGATATTCTCCTAACTTTTCCCCCCTACGGGAACATCTCGAATATGGATGTTTCCAAGGCTTACGATATTCGCGCTGCAGCAGTTCGGCGGCCCTGGGATTGCCGGTTATTGTCTGAGATTCCCGATCCCAGCTAATCTTGCTCTCTATATCGTAGGCAATCATGGCCAGTTTTACGGTAGC
>CBDVBU010000101.1:0-9685 GCA_965372295.1 uncultured Phycisphaerae bacterium | reverse complement strand
GCATTGTTTGTAATATATTGCTCGAAACGAGCTTGTATGCAGATAGTTGAAACAATTCCGAAATTGAAGCCGCGAGCGGTTGACGGCCATAAGGGCGATTACGGCAAGGTCTGTATTATTGCCGGGAGCATTGGGATGAGCGGAGCGGCGGCGTTGGCCGGTCGAGCCGCCTTGCGTGCCGGCGCCGGGCTTGTGCGTGTTGCCACGCCGAAGAGCATTTTACCCATTGTCGCTTCGATTGAGCCATCCTTTACAACGATCGCCCTGCCCGAAGACGGCGCCGGAAGAATCTCCGCAAAGGCAATCCATGCCGTTCTTGAAGCTGTCGAGCAAAACGATGCCGTGGCGTTCGGTCCGGGTATCGGTATCAGCGGAGCACTTCGGTCTATCCTTGAAACTCTCCTCGATCAGCAGAATTTGAGGCTGGTCATCGACGCCGACGGCCTGAATAACCTTGCCGGCATAAAAAACTGGCCCGCCCGACTAAAGGCAAAGCTGACTCTAACGCCGCATCCGGGCGAAATGAGACGGCTCTGGTCTGCCCTGCTGCGAGAAGATCTGCCCGCCGACCGCCCGGAACAGGCGCTGCAATTAGCACAGCGGACAAACACTATCATCGTCTTAAAGGGAGCCGGGACGGTCGTGACCGACGGCGAGAAAGTCTATACTAACAAAACGGGCAATCCCGGCATGGCCACAGCAGGATCGGGTGATGTCCTGACCGGAATTATAACCGCCCTGCTTGGCCAGGGATTAAGTGACTTTGACGCCGCGGTTCTCGGCGTTTACCTTCACGGCCTGGCCGGCGACATCGCGGCAGAAAAAGTCGGCCAGATCAGCCTCATAGCCACCGACATAGCCCAAGCATTAGCCGATGCCTTTATGAGAAGTTAGCCAATAAATCTGAGGCATTAAGTCTCAGAGGCCCTTCACTCCTTGCTTTCATCATCAACCGACTCTTTAGAATCGTCCGCATCTTCCCAAAGCCGGGCGTTGGCAATCTGCAGGGCCACTTTGCGCACAAACTCATCGAGCTTACTATCAGCCTTGAGCTTGTTTATCACTTCAGCATAGAGACCGAGTTCTTCGTGTAGCTTATCCGTAACTTTGCGTGCGGCTGCGCCGGTGCGACGAGCCTCATAACCATCAGTCGGTGCCGCAGATTCCCATACCAAAATCGTACCGTCGTCACTTCCGGAGGCGATGCGATTTCCGTCCGGACTGAATACGACAGAATACAGATCATCGTTTCCGCGGAGAGTCAGCAATTCGCTGCCGTTTTCCGCATCCCATATCTTGACGGTTTGATCCTCACTGCTTGAGACGATGCGCCGACCGTCCGGGCTGAATATCACAGACCTAACGTGATGCGCATGCCCGCGAAGGGTCATTAGCTCGTTACCTGCTGATGCGTCCCATACTTTGATCGTTCGGTCTCCGCTCCCTGACGCAATCCTACGACCATCCGGGCTGAATGCCATGTGCCACACCATGCTCTCGTGGCCTTTGAGGATCAACAACTTGGTTCCAGTTCCTGCGTCCCAGATATTGATCGTATTGTCGAAACCACATGAGGCGATCCGTTGACCACGCGGGCCATAGGCAACACAACACACACGTTTTGCGTCTCCAGCAAGACTTAGGATTTCATCGCCCGTGACGGCGTTCCATATCTTGACCATGCCGTCCCAGCCACCTGAGATGAGTCGCGTACCGTCTGGGCTGAATGCCGTAGAAAAGACATGTTCTGTATGTCCACGGAGGGCCATTAGTTCGGCACCAGTTGCTGCATCCCAAAGCCTAATCATCTTGTCCATGCCGCCCGAGACGATACGCTTGCCGTCCGGACTGAATGCCACCGCAAAAACAAAACCGCCGTGTTCTCCGGCCTCATGTCCACGGGCAGTTAGTACCTCTGTTCCTGTATGTACATCCCACACTTTGATTGTGTTATCTCTGCTTCCTGATACGATATGTTCGCCGTCGGGACTGAAAGCAACCGGCCAGACAATGCCGCTGTGTCCCCGTAGAGTCATAGCCTCCTTACTGATTTCCATATCCCACAGCTTGATCGTTCGATCGAAGCTCCCCGAAATAATGCATTGACCATTTCGGCTCATGGCTATCGAGGCAACCGGTTCTGTATGGCCAGATAGAGTCCTCAGTTCTTCACCGGTAGCCGCGTCCCACACTCTGACCGTGCCATCATAACCGCTGGATACTATGTGCCGACCGTCTGGGGTGAATTTAGCCGACCAGACGGAGTCATTATGTCCCATCAAGGTCATCACTTCGTCGCCGGTCACGGCATCCCATTTCTTGATTGTTCTATCTCCGCTTGCTGAGACAACATACTTCCCATCCGGGCTTAATGCTACGTGAGTCACGTATGACTCATGACCGGGTAGTGTGGTCAGTTGCTGCCCATTTTCCACATCCCATATCTTGATAGTATTGTC
Organism: uncultured Phycisphaerae bacterium; assembly: GCA_965372295.1. Lineage (GTDB taxonomy): Bacteria > Planctomycetota > Phycisphaerae > Sedimentisphaerales > Anaerobacaceae > JAFGPJ01. Next base: position 7,226 of record CBDVBU010000101.1, on the reverse strand, counting down.
CGTGCTACCCGAGATGATACGTCTGCCGTCCGGACTGACTGCAACAGAGAGAACGGATCCGTCATGACCCTGCAAAGTGGATAGTTCCTCGCCACTGTCCACATCCCATACCCTTATTGTCTTATCATTGCTGGCTGAGATGATCTTACTGTCGTCCGGACTAAAACAAAGCCTATTTACCCATGATTCATGTCCCTCTATACTCCTCAGTTCATGCCCGGTCTCCGAGTTCCAGATCTTGATTGTCTTATCCACGCTTCCCGATGCAATATACTGGCCATCGGCACTGAACGCGAGGCCGCCGACAGGTGCTTCATGTCCACGAAGAGTCATTATCTCAGCACCGGTGGTTGTCTCCCACACCTTCACCGTCTTGTCCGCACTGCCCGAGGCGATGCGTTTGCCGTCCGGACTCACTGCTATCCTGATCACTTTGCCAGTGTGGCCATGCAGCGTCATGTAAGCCTGATCTGAGATGTGATTCATGCGGCGCCATTCCCATCCACGCAAATCCTCGTCACACGCATCCAAAAGTTCCCGAACCACGCGAATATTTCCTTCATGATATTTCGTTTCGGCCAAAGAAATGCGATTGATGTAGAGCGAACGGCGATAGTCTTCAGCTCGTTCCTCGGCAAGCATGCGTTGTTTCTCTGCGAGCCTACGCTGTTCCTCTGCCAGCTTGCGCTGCTCCTGAGCAACCTTCTCGGCGTTCTCAGCACGCACCAAAGCCTGTTCGACTTGCTTTCGAGCTGTGGCCTCCTGCTGCCGGGCCCGTTCTGCTCTGCAGCCCATCACGATACTGGCCACCAGACCCAAAACTATCACCACGGCTACGAGCGCCGCAGTCGCTACGGAGCCGGCGTGTTTTCGCATGAACTTTCTTGTCCGGTACACGGCAGTCTCAGGCCCTGCAATGAGAGGATTACCGTTAAGATAGTTCCTTATGTCATCGGTCATCTCGGATGCCGATTTATATCGGCGGCAGCGGTCTTTACGCATGGCCTTTAATGGGATCCATTCCAATTCGCGGTGCAGACGCCTTGCTAATGCTACGACGTGCGTGTCTCTGCTGGCGGCGATGGTTTTGGCTTTTTCCCCCAGATTTGTCAGCCGGGTGCTTGGTGAATCCGGCTCCTGCTCGCGGATTGTTCGCTGGACTTCGGCAAATCCGAGACTCGCAAAAGACTCTCGATCGAATGGCAGCACGCCCGCCAAAAGTTCGTAAAGGAGCACGCCAAGAGAGTAAATATCCGAACGGGTGTCTATGTCCTGGGTCGCCATATCGACCTGTTCGGGACTCATGTACTCAGGCGTGCCTAACAACTGGCCCTGGAATGTCACAAAGGTCTTTTCCGTTAACGGCTGTGTAACCGCCTTGGCAATCCCGAAGTCGATGATCTTCGGGACCGCTCGATCACCATGCACGGAAACCAGGATGTTCGTGGGTTTGATGTCCCTGTGGATGATTCCTTTCTGATGGGCATGGTGAATCCCCTCGCAAACCTGCTCGAACAGCCGCAATCTCTTTTCTATATTGAGCTTGTGCTCATCGCAATACGCCGTAATGGACATGCCCTTGACGTATTCCATAATGAAGTATGGCCGACCTTCTTTTGTGGTTCCTGCGTCGAACACATGGGCAATATTCGGGTGGTCAAGTACGGCTAAAGCCTGCTTCTCCGCCTCGAACCTGGCAACCACCTGCTTAGAGTCCATGCCGGGTTTGATGATCTTCAATGCTACCTTACGTTTGACAGGCTTCTTTTGCCGGGCCATGTACACCAGCCCCATGCCGCCTTCGCCGATTAGCTCAAGCAGTTCGTACCGACCGATTTTCGTGCCGGGGCCTTCGATCTGAGAAACGCCGTCCAGCGTAACGCTCGGACCATCGGAAACATCAAGAAAACTGCCGGCTTCCCCGTGGGCCTTGAGCAAAGCCTCCACCTCCACCCGCAGCTTCGGATCTTCCTTACAGGCATTTTCCAGATAACGGGCTCGTTTTGCCGGATATTCTATTTCAATCGCATTTTGAAAGATTTCCCCAGCCTTTTTGAAGTTTTCTGTCGCCATAATTTTAGCTCCCTGATTAGGCCTTTCGACATCTTATTCTTTGCCCCCATTAAGTAATGCGCCGTTCAGGCCGGTTTCGGGCCATAATTCTGATGAAAAAAAGAAATTTTTTCCGCAAGCCCTGCTCACCATCGCCGGAATTGGCTCTGGATTCCCGCAGTTGGGTGACAGCCTCAAAGCCGAAGGCTTTGGGGATGGTGAATACAGGAGAAGCCATCCCCAAGCTGCGCTTGAGGCTGCCACCCTTCCAAGCTATCAAATCGAAGTTGACAGACTACTAGCCTTCGTTAACCTGCCGATACAGCCAGGCCCGAGCGTGTGCCCAATATCTTTTGGCTGTTCTCTCGGGCAGATTGAGAAGGCCGGCCGCCTGTTCGAGTGTGAGTCCCGCAAAAAAGCGGAGTTTGACCAGGTCGGCTTTTACCTTATCCATCTTTGCAAGCCTGGCAAGAGCTTCGTCCAATGCAATCAGATTATCCGAAGGTGCTTTAACAGCAGGCTCTATATCATTGAGATCGATCTTCTGTTGACCGCCGCCACGTTTCAGGCGTTGTTTCCGGCGGGCGTTGTCGATTAGGATACGACGCATCGCTTCGGCTGCGGCGGCGAAGAAATGGGTACGCCCGCTGAAATTCTGAGTTTCAGCGCCCACCAGCCGGATATAGGCCTCATGGACAAGTGCCGTCGCCTGGAGCGTCTGGCCGGGCGACTCCTGTGCCATCTTCTGAGCAGCCAAACGACGCAGCTCTTCATAGACCAGTGGAAGTAACTTGTCTGCGGCCCGGGCATCGCCCTGCTCGATTGCTGCTAAAATGCGGGTAACATCGGTCATGGTAAGCATTTTTTATCAGAAAATAGATGATTTTTCAAGTATTTGTACATAAAATACCCCATACGATAGTTCATCGATAAAGATTGGTATCAGGATGAAATAAAAGGAAAGGAGTTATTATGGTATTCAGCCTTCTGGATATTGCGGTGTTTTTGGGCTTCATTACCGCAGTGGTCTCAATCGGACTTTGGAAAAGCCGGCACGAGAAAACCAGTGAAGACTACTTCCTGGCCGGTCGCGGCCTGAAATGGTGGCTGATCGGTTTCTCGCTGATTGCAGCCAATATTTCCTCGGAGCAATTGGTCGGCATGAGCGGCAACGCAGCCAGCCACGTCGGTTTGGCGATAGCCAGCTATGAATGGATGGCGGCGATCACGCTGGTTGTCGTAGCGTTCGCATTCCTTCCTTACTTTTTGCGAGCAGGCATATATACGATGCCCGAGTTTCTCGAAGTACGCTATAATTCGACCGCGCGGACGATCATGGCCGTAGCGACGTTGTTTATCTATATGCTGCTGTTAGGCTCGATAACATATTCGGGAGCACTGACAGTCAACACCATGGCGGGCAAAATGGGCTACGACGTACCGATCGCAACCGCGGCGCTCGTGATCGGCCTTATCGCGATGGTGTACGTGACGGCCGGCGGGCTAAAAGCCTGTGCCTGGGCCGATTTGATCCAGGGAAGCGCGCTGATCCTCGGCGGAGCGGTCGTGATGATCTTCGCATTCAAAAAGCTCGGCGCCACAACGGATGAACTTTCCTTTATCGAGAACGTCAAAACCGGTGCGGTGGGATTGAAAACCTTCGCTCAGGATACAGGAGCGGTCGACCGTTTCTGGCAACTGAACAAGGTGCGAATGAATATGTTTTTGCCGAAGGATGACAAGGTGCTGCCCTGCACGGCATTGCTTCTCGGCTTATGGATTCCGAATTTTTACTACTGGGGCCTGAACCAGTATATCACGCAGCGGACGCTGGCATCGGAATCGCTGGCCGAGGGGCAGAAGGGTATCGTATTCTCGGCATTCATGAAGATCCTGATTCCGTTTGTCGTGGTTATTCCGGGCATCATCGCCTTCAATCTCTTCGCGAAGGATATGCAGGATCAAGCGGTCACCGACAATGCCCCGGTAATCGCCAAGTACATGGCGGCCAACAGAAACACTCAATTGGTCGAGGTTGCAGAGGCGCCGAGCGAAGATGCTGTCGCGAGCTGGCCGAAAGGCAGGTTCATGATTGCAGTTTATCCGGATACTGAGACTCTGAAGGCTGTCAAGGCGAAGAATCCGTTCGTCCTTCCTCTGACACAGCAAAAACTCGATGGGCTGGAGGTGGACCAATACACCGTATTCGAATCGGATGACAAGTCATGGAGGTCGGCGTTCCCCGAGCTGGCGGCCGAATTGCAGGTATATAACGCCTCTGTGATGAATGCCGCTCAGGCCGCCGGCGTAAATGTCACCAGCGAGAAGTTCATCGCCTATAAGTACGACACGGCACTGGGGCAACTGCTTAGCAGCGTTCTGCCTCAGAACACGGGGCTGGTGGGCTTCGTACTGGCGGCATTGCTGGGGGCGATTGTCAGCTCTCTGGCGGCCATGCTGAACGCGGCGTCTACCATTTTCACGATGGATATTTTCAAGAAATACATCAGCCGGGATGCAGGCCAGAAGAGTATGGTGCTGCTTGGGCGGATATGCGTTGTGGTGTTCTCGATCATTGCAGTATTCCTGGCGCCAAAGTTGGGCGATCCCAAAATCAGCAACAGCATTTTCACCATCATCCAGGAAAGCCAGGGTCTTATATCGCCGGGGATTCTTGCGGTGTTTGTCTTCGGTCTGATTTTCCGAAAGGCCCCGCCGATAGCCGGGGTGGTCGGCTTGCTGACAAATATCGTCTCCTACGGCGGAATGTACCTGATGGGACGCTACAAGATCGGACCGGAGATTCAGTTCCTCAACCGGATGGCGATATGCTTCGCACTCTGTCTTGCCGTGATGGCTGTCATCACCAAGCTCAAACCGCTGGCGAAGCCTGTTGAGTTCAAGCAGAAAACAGACCTGGACCTCCGCTCGTCCAAAGGGGCCAAGATAGCAGGCATCGTGGTCGTGGTCATTACGCTGATTCTGTACTTCCTGTTCAGCCCGCTCGGTCTGGCAAAATAACAGCGACTTTTTGAGAGTTGTGGAATGGAACTGACTAAAGAAGGACAAGCAGCGTTAAATATAATCTTAAAGTCTGCGAAAAACAATAAAATCGACATCAAAGGCGGCAAAGTCAGAAGGACATCATCGCGTTTCTGCCTCGGCGTCGAGCACGGCGACTACAACGGCACGGAACTGTTCGGCGTCGGAACCGACAGATTCATCTGGCTGGCCTATAAGCCAAACGGCACGAAAAAAGTCAGGCTCTTCAGCGCAAATTTCCCAGACGACGGCATTATCGAGTTTGAACTGGGCAATGTCCCCGAGCCGAAGTCGGCGGCGATTGCCGAAACATGGGGCCGCTTCCCGTACGGGATCGATTATATCCTCAAGCGAGAAGGCTACGAGCTTTCGCAGGGCATTAATTGCGTTCTTTACGGGAATATCCCAGGCGGCGGAATGAGCCGGTCGGCATCGCTGTGTAACAATTTGATTCTGTCGCTCTTTGACGCAAACGGCATCGAAGTCGAAGACAAGAACACGATAGTCGATCTGGCCCAGGCGGTTGAGAACGACTACATCGGCTCGCCCTGCGGAAAGCTCGATCAGACAATGGTGCTATTCGCACGCGAGGGAATGGCCACGTACTATAATCCAGAGGACCGCTCGATTGATTATGTACCGATTGGTGCCGGAGCAGCCGAATTTCGGATTGTTGTCCTCGATACCGGCACGGACCGCCCCGGTCTGGAAAAATCAACCTACAAAATCCGAAGAGACGAATGCGAAAAACTCGTTTCGATATTGCGGAAGGCAGGCTATGAGATTTCGTGCCTTGCGGATATCAAAGACGACGAACTCTATGAAAAAATCATGAGCGAATTCGGGGCAAAATATCCGGATTTGTGTGACCGGCTGAAGTATATTTTCAGCGCCCAGAAGCGGTTCTACAAAATGCTCGAAGCATGGAAAGCCGGCGACATCGAAACCGTCGGGCAGATTTTCAGAGCGGACGGTCTCGGATTGCGCGACGATTATAAGATATCCGGCTCGGAGCTTGAAACAATGTGCGACATAGTCAGAACGGTGCCGGGAGTTCTGGGCGAGCGGATGCTGGGAGGCGGTGACAAGGGGGCGTCCGGCGCCTTGGTTCGAGCCGAATCCGTCGAGGCGGTGAAGGCCGCGGTCGATACGGCCTATCCGCGAAGCTGCCCCGATTTTGCCGATAAATATGCCGTACACGTATGCAAAGTTGTGGACGGCGTCAGGATTTATGAAAGCTTGCTGTAAGAGAGATGGTGGCAATTTATGTCAGAAGGATGCTCGTCATCGGCAAAGGGTATGTTCGAGGCGCAGGTCTGTTCCAACAGGCGGATCGGCCCCGGATTCCATCGGCTCAGACTTCAGTTCACGCAGGATGGTGCGAGGGCTTTTGCCAATTTCGAGCCGGGACAGTTCGCCCAATTCGATCTTTCCAATACCGCCCTGCCCTCGCCGGATGCTGTACCGGAAGATCTGCGTGACTCCTCCAGCAGGAAGATACTGCTGCGGCGGCCCTTCAGCTTTGCCGAAGTGACCACCGAGGGCGACAAGACGTTCGCCGAACTTCTCTATTGCGTGGTCGGGCCGGCCACTGTTCGCATGACAACACTATTGGCCGGCGATCAAATCGGCATCATTGGACCTCTGGGTCGTGGTTATCAAATCCCGGACGGCAAGAAAACTGTAATCCTCGTCGGCGGCGGAATGGGAACGCCCCCCCTTCAGCACCTGGCGCAGAGCCTTACGGCCCGTGATGACGTGATTGACGTTGTCTCGCTTGCGGGCGCCAAGACCGCCGAGGCCCTGCCCTTCGAGGGCCGGCTGGATGAAATCTCGCAGCATCTCGGATTCTCCGTGCCGGAATTTGCCAAATACGGAATCGAATCGCTGATTGCAACCGACGATGGATCGGCCGGCTACCACGGGCTTGTCACCGATTGTCTTGCCGAATGGCTCGAAAAATCCGACTTACCTTTTGATGATATTATTATTTGCGCCTGCGGGCCTGAGGCCATGTTAGCAAGAGTGGCACAAATCGCCGCCGATAAGAAAATCGACTGCCAAATTAGTATGGAGCGAAGAATGGCCTGCGGCATCGGCCTGTGCCAAAGCTGTGCCGTTGAGTGCAAAGT
>CBDVBU010000100.1:0-9714 GCA_965372295.1 uncultured Phycisphaerae bacterium | reverse complement strand
GCTGTCTTTGAAGCCTATACGGCAGGCTTTGGCGTGCAGCACTTTGCCCTTCGTGAGCCATACGGATTTTGTATATAGCCTCCAGGCTGAATTGGTTTGGCCGTCACCGCTGATTCTGTACACAATTGAGGCCCCGGCCGTGGGACAGGCGATTGTTATTCGACGCGTATCTTCACCCGGCTGCCATTTGGGCGTCCAGAATATCGAATCTGCCGTCTTTTGGTACTGGCCGCCCGGGCGTTTCATTTCGTCGAACTCAGGCTCCGGAATCAGCCCCATGTCGGAAGTCTCTCTGACCCATTTGGCATGGATTACGCGCATCCGCCGGAGCACATCCTTGTACTTCGGATCGCCCGCCAGGTTTTTGACCTCGTGCGGATCGGTGGCGGTATCGTAAAGCTCCTCGACAGGTTTCGTCTCTTCAAAATACTGCTTCTGTGGGCCTTTGAGCTTACCCTCAGCATTGAGCCGGCGCATCTCCTGCATGGTAGGCATCTGGTTCATATAATTGATATCCTGCCCGCGTGTTACGTACCACATATAGTTGCGAATATATTTATAACGTTTGTCACGCACGGCACGGATCAGATCGTATGCTTCATCCATCCGGTCGCGAGCGGCGAAAATATATTCTCGCGGCTCGGCCTTCTGGCTGCCGAGGAATGCCTGGCCCTGTATGTGGTCAGGGATTTTGACGCCGGTTAAGGAGAGCATCGTCGGGGCAAAATCTATGAAGGCAATTAGGTCGTCATTGACGGTGCCGGGCTTGACCGCATCGGGATTACCCGGCATTGCGAGTTTGAGCCATTTCTCCGGCACGTGAATAATCAGCGGAATCCTGAGACCCGAATCGTAAATCCACCGTTTGCCCCGCGGCAGGCCGCGCCCGTGGTCGCCCCAGAACCATACTATTGTGTCATCGGCCAGGCCGTCGTCTTCAAGCTGTTTTAGGACATCGGCAACAAGCTTGTCCGTCAGCGTGATAATGTCGTAATACTGCGCCCAGTCCCGCCGAACCGCTGGCGTATCAGGATAATAGGGAGGCAGCACTGCTTTGGCCGGATCGTGTTTTTCGTGCGGCTTCAAGCTCGCCAGGCGCTTCAGCATTGATTTAGTTCTGTCGCGAATCTTGCTTTCATGCGAAATCGTGAAATTGAGAATAGCGAAGAACGGCTGATCTTTGCCGCGATTACGCCAGTGGGCCTTACGACTACTTTCGTCCCAGGCGCTTATCGGCGGGTCAAACTGGTAATCGGTCTTGGAATTATTCGTGCAGTAGTAACCTTCCGCCCTGAGGTATTCGCTGAAGCATTTTATGTATGCCGGGGGTACGCCCTTGCAGCGCATGTGGTTGGTTCCGAGAGTGGACGGATACATGCCGGTAATAATCCCGGATCGTGTCGGGGCACAAACTCCGGAATGCGAGTAAACGTTCGTATAGCGGACGCCCCGGTCAGCGAGTTTGTCGATATTAGGCGTTACAGCGTAGCTATCTCCATAGCAACCCAGATCGGGACTGATATCTTCTGTGCTGATCCAGAGGATATTCGGCCGTTGCGGGCTATCTGTCTCGGCGGCATTCAGGGGGATTTGTGGCAGTGCCATTGCGGCTGCTGAGCCGGCAACAACCTGCATGAACCGGCGCCTGTTCATATTATCTTTGGAGCTTGCCATGAATGTTACCTCCACATATCAAATGTTCAAAGCGATTTGATGATTATTTTCAATGTAAATGCTTATACACAGGCCGGACAGTTACCCGTTCCGGATCCTTCGTTAGATTTCCATTATAGCCATAAGGAGTTGGCAGGCAAATCAAATCCCAATGAGCTGCGTTGGCGGCCCTGAGAGCTGCTTCTGATTTGACGTATGAAAAAAATATCAGTAGTATATGGTTTGAAAGTGGAAGGTCCCGGAGGCGGCAACGTTGGCCTGTCTTTTGACTGCTTGTGTTGCCGGGACATTCTTTACAAAAAGGTCCGATTCTCCTGGGAGAATGATGACGTTCGTGAAATAAGAGTAGTAATAATATGTTTGAGGAAAATTCAATATAGATAATTGTTGAGCTTACAAGACACAGGTGTTGCTGCCGGTCGACCGTGGCGTTTAGAAATATCAACACCAGCCTAACTGTTATCCAATACAGCCGTTATCTTAGGCGATGAAATGCAAGCATATCCGGGGTGTTTATTTTATGCAACATGCAATTTTAATCCATATAATGGTTGTTTTTCGGAGTACAGGAACAAAAATGTACGGATAACACACAATGTTGCTATGACTGGTGTTTTATCGGGCAAAGTTGCGAATATACGTAAAAAATCGGTTCCTAAGCATTTGGGTATGGAGTTTGCTCTAATAATCATGTATGAGGTTTAGGGGGATCTCTATATGGGGGGTCTTAATATGGAACGTGTATTCGTGAGGAGAGTGATTTGATGGACGAAACAAACCTTGAAGACAAACTTAACGAACTGGTCAAAGAGTTTGGTGAGACAGCCGACCCGCAGCATAGAAAGTTAGCTCAACTTGCCAAACAAGCACAGGTAAATCGCAAAAAGCTTGAAAAAAGTATAAATAGTCTGCAGGAATCACTGGATTACTTGCGAGTGTGTATTAAATACCAGGTCTTCGATCTTGAAGCGACTCGCCGGGAAAATCAATACCTTAGAAAGTTGCTTGATGATGATAACCGCCAAGGCTGAAAGTATAAGGGCCAGAAGATAACAGATATACATTCCAAAGAACAGGATATGCCGGACAATCTGGGCGCACAGCCCAAACCGGCTCTAATTTGAGCCTCTGTGTAAACGCTTTTTCCTCCGAAGAAACTCAAAGCCCGGTTCTTTTCTATCCTCCTGCGATCAAATAGAGAGGCCAATCTGTTCGACATTTTCGAGTTATACTGAAAAATATACTTGATGGACAACCTGCCGCTACGTATAATATAAATCTAACTAACTCAAACTGGGCGATATGTATGCAAGGGTGTTCGCAAGTTCTTCTTATACAGTCATTTGGTTCAAATTGTCATTCTGAGCGAAACGCAGTGAAGCGAAGAATCTCCCGTTGCGAATAATCAATTCGCTGCCCAGATGCTTCGCCTTCGGCTCAGCATGACAAAGAAAATCGGTCAGTTTGAGTAACTAATAGATTATCGGTGGTGGATTTCGAATAGTGAATGAAGTATGGAGAGTGAAATTTGCCTTTTAACTTTTGCCTATGTGCTTCTGTGCCTTTATGCAAAACAAACCCAATTTCCGAAAAGTCAAAAGGATGTAAGTGATTATATATTAAGAGTATATGAAAATATCCATGTTTTTAGGCAGCAAAAAACAAAGCCAATCAAACCCAATTTTATAAACCTGTCTACCACGAAAAGGGTAGATCGGAAATCAGAGATCAGAGACCGGCTGGGTGATACGACAGAGAGATTGGTTGATGGACTTGTGCCGTTATGGGAGGATAAACCTTATTAAGTGCCCAAAATCTTGATTTTTACGCGTGTAAACGGAAAGTTAGCCTCTGTTTTTGCCGATAAAATTGAGAATAAAGAAAATGTTGACACGAGAATGAACATCAGTTCAGCCTGAGCTATATTAAAGATATGTATTAATAGTCCTGATGAGCAAGGCAGTGAGCAGGAATTGCATATTTGACAGACGAATTGAGCGCTGTATAATAAGAAAAAATAACATAAATTGTTACTTTTGCCGATTGGTATACTACATTGGTGTTTATCCAACGACGGTAGCAGGAGAATCGGTGTTTTTCTAAAACTATGTTTCGGGGTAAAAGATGTTTGAGCGTTTTACAGACCGTGCACGTAAGGTTATGGCGCTGGCCAACCAGGAGGCCCAGCGTTTTAACCACGAATATATAGGGACCGAGCACATACTTCTCGGGCTGGTTAAGGAAGGCAGCGGAGTTGGCGCTACGGTTTTGAAGAATCTGGATGTAGATATAAAGAAACTGCGCTTCGGAGTGGAAAAACTGGTCAAAAGCGGGCCTGATATGGTAACAATGGGCAAGCTGCCGCAAACACCCCGAGCCAAAAAGGTGATTGAGTATGCGATCGAAGAGGCCCGGTCACTTAACCATAATTATGTAGGGACAGAGCATATCCTGTTGGGCCTGCTGCGAGAGAGTGAAGGTATAGCAGCTCAGGTTCTTTTGGATCTTGGTTTGAAGCTTGAGGATGTGCGTCAGGAAGTGTTGAATCTGCTGGGAGCCGGCGTGGATGATGGGCCTGCGGCCCTTGGAATGAAGATGACACCAACGATGGGCAGAAAAACAAAGAGTAAGACTCCGGCACTGGACAGTTTCGGCAGAGATCTTACGCAATTAGCCGCTGAAGGTGAGCTCGACCCGGTCATCGGCAGGCAGAAAGAAATTGAGCGACTGGTGCAGATACTATGTCGGCGCACGAAGAACAATCCGGTCCTCCTGGGCGAAGCAGGCGTAGGCAAAACTGCTATTGTCGAGGGCCTGAGCCAGCAGATAATCAATAAGCAAGTGCCGGAAATCCTCAATGGCAAGCGGATGGTGGTTCTCGATCTGGCAATGATGGTAGCAGGGACAAAATATCGCGGACAATTCGAAGAAAGAATAAAGGCAGTCATTAACGAAGTCCGAAGGGCGAAGAATGTTATATTGTTCATTGACGAGCTTCATACGCTTGTAGGAGCTGGTGGGGCCGAGGGTGCTATCGATGCCTCAAACGTGCTCAAGCCGGCTCTTGCAAGAGGAGAAGTTCAGTGTATCGGCGCCACGACTTTAGACGAGTACAGAAAACATATCGAGAAAGACGGGGCGCTTGAGAGGCGATTCCAGACGATAATTGTCGAGCAGCCTTCGAAGGATGAGACCCTGGATATACTTAGAGGACTTCAGGACCGCTACGAGGCGCACCACAGAGTTCGATTTACCGACGAGGCCCTTTTCCATGCAGTTGAGCTTTCGACCCGATACATAACCGGCAGATGTCTGCCCGACAAGGCGATAGATGTGATCGATGAATCCGGTGCACGAGTTCGACTTAAGAACATGACTCCTCCGCCTGATTTGACGCAGATAGAAGAGAGAATAGAAAAACTGCAAAGGGAAAAAGACGAGGCAGTCAAAAATGCCGATTATGAGCGGGCGGCAGCATTAAGGGATGAAGCCCAACAGCTTCTGGATGATAAGACCCAACTGCATAAAAAATGGTATGAGGAAAACAAAGAGGCGACCGGTGTAGTGGACAACGAGATTATTGCGGAGGTCGTCAGCAATATGACGGGTGTGCCATTGACGAAGCTGGAGAAAAAGGAAACCCAGCGACTTTTGGAACTTGAAAGCGAGCTGCATAAGACGGTTGTTTCACAGGATGAGGCAATTACTGCCGTGGCCAAGGCAGTTAGACGAAGCAGGAGCGGCCTTAAAGACCCGAATCGTCCGATGGGATGCTTCATACTCCTTGGACCCAGCGGTGTTGGAAAAACGCTGCTTGCACAAGCCCTGGCGGAGTTTCTGTTCAGTGACAGAAATTCTCTCATTCGGCTTGATATGAGCGAATTCATGGAGAAGCACAATGTGAGCCGATTGGTAGGGGCGCCTCCCGGATACGTGGGCTATGAAGAAGGCGGACAATTGACCGAAAGGATTAGAAGGCGGCCATACTCTGTGCTGCTCCTTGATGAAATAGAGAAGGCCCATCCTGATGTCTATAATGTGCTGTTACAGATTATGGACGAGGGCAGGTTGACGGACAGTTTCGGACGAAGTATTGATTTTAAAAATGTTATTCTTATTATGACCAGTAACATCGGCGCTGATTTGATCAAGAATCAATCCGGTTTTGGTTTTGGCAAGAAAAGCCCCGAGGCAAATTATGAGAAAATGAAAGATGTTCTCCAGAAAGAAGTGGAGCATCACTTTAGGCCTGAATTCCTGAACCGGCTTGACGACACTATCGTCTTTAAGGCATTAACAAGAGAGAATCTACAAATTATCGTTGACTTCGAGCTTGCCAAGGTATTCAAGCGTTTGACCGAGCACGGCTTGAAAATGGAACTGACCGATCAGGCCAAGGAATTCCTCATCGATAAAGGCTATAATCCTGAATTCGGGGCCAGGCCTTTGCGAAGGGCGATCGAGCATTATATCGAGGACCCGCTTTCGGAATCTGTTCTGGCAGGCAAATTCAAAGGCAAGAACCTTATCAAGATTGACGTGCAGGATGAAGAGCACTTGAAACTTGAGGGTATTGAATTACCTGCTCCAAAGGAAAGCGAGCCGGCCGTTGCGCAGTCAGATTAGTTGTAGCTGATTGTTCTTGGTGCTTTATGGTTTGATTTTTGTAGTGCTGTTTTCAACGAATAGCCTGCCTTCGGCAAATAATTGAATAGCCTGCGGATATGCAATACACTCCTGTTCGAAGACCCTGGCGGCCAAAGTATCGGGAGTATCGTCGTTTTCGACATCGCAGGTTCGCTGGACGATGATAGGCCCTTTGTCGTATTCATTTGTGCAGAAATGGACGGTGCAGCCGCTTACTTTGCAACCCGCTTTTAGCACCGCTTCGTGGACGTGATGTCCCCACATCCCTTTTCCGCCGAAACTTGGCAGCAGGGCGGGGTGGATGTTCATCACGCGATGTTCGTATCGAGGCGGTATTTTCCAAAGGCAGAGCCAGCCTCCCTGAATAACGAGGTCAACTTTTGCCGCGATGATCTCTGCTTCGATACGTTTGCTGAATTCATCGATGTCGGAGTAGTCTTTTGTGCGGACAATCTTTACGTCCAGGCCGGCGTTTTTCGCTTTCTCAACTCCCGTCACTGTTGTACGCGAGCTGATAACTATATCCACCTCGGCATTGAGCATACCGTGCTTAATGTGTTTGAGGATATTCATCAATGTTGTGCCGCTGCCGCTGATGAGTACGCCGAGCCGGATCGGCTTTTCCTTCTTCGATGCCGGTTTCAGCTTGCCTTCAATGTTGTGTCCTGCGTCCAGGGCCTGGTTTACGAGACTGTCGGCTTGTTTGTTCTTATCACGAGTAATATGACGGACTTTCCAGCTCTTGAATCCGTCGAGCAGGATGACGGCCTGCTCGTAAAAGGGCTTTATAAGTTCGCTTTTCACCCTGTATTGGCCGTTGATTTGTTTGACAAGCAACTCGCTGTCGCTGAAAACGACGAGTTGTTCAGGACCAAATTTTCTCGCAGCTTCGAGGGCTCTTACGAGACTTGTATATTCGGCCACGTTGTTAGTCGTTCGGCCTATGACGTAGCCTTTTGCCTGCAATTGAGTACCGCTGGAATCGTTCAAGACAAAACCGGCAGCAGCCGGGCCGGGATTGCCTCTGCTGCCACCGTCTATATAAGCGATGATTTTATCAGACACTATATTGGCTCCTCAAAATAAAATCAAAAAGAGTGAATGCTAACGCCTGATGGTTGTGGGATACGCTGTGATTCCGCGGATTCCGTATCCGGTTTCTAATCTTCATGTAAATTGCCAAGTACAAGTATTCTTGTGCAATTTGGACAGCGGATAATGTCATCTTTGGTCATAAGCAAATTAACACTCTCAGCGGTGATGCCCATAAAGCAGCCGCCACAGCTATAGGCTCCCTTTTTACTCTGCTGCTGCTCAACTAACGCAACAGCATGGCCGTCGTATGTTTCGGTCACGCGTTTGAATATCTCCAGTGAATCGTTTGGGATGGTTTGTGCGGCCTGATCCCACTCAGCTTGGATATTGTCGATTTCGACTTGGTATTTACTTGCCAGTATCTCGCTTTCTTTTCGGGTTTGCTCAAGTGTTTCTTTTTGCTCGTCTATTTGCTTCTGGATATCTTTGCACTCGGCTTCGTCGGCCTCGATATCTTTTAACAGTTCAAGACTTTGGTTTTCGATCTTGGAATTGTCGGCCTTGGTTGTATTGAGCTGAGTGAGGACAGCGGCATACTCTTTATTCGTTTTTGCGCTGTTGAGTGATGCTCTTAGCCTGGCTATGATTTCATCTTTGGTCTTGAGTTCTAATTCCAGGCGGTCGAATTGAACCTTAGTTAGCAGGACCTCTTCCTTCTTGGCTTCGAGAGCATTTTGAAGGCTTCTAATCAGATTTTCCTGAATAATGACATTTCTTCTGCATCTTGTAAGTTTTCCCTTTTCGGCACGCAGGCGGTTTTCAACACTTTGAAGTTTTAGCAGCCCATTTAATACTGGTCCCATTTAAGCTCCTTTACGACAGCCTTAAAAATTTCAAGCCCCTTATTATCCTTGTTTATTAATTAATTTGCAACAAAAATATTTCTATTTTTTATTTTTGCCGGCTGCCTTATAATTGCTTCACTATGAAAGAGCTGTTGAAAAAACTTATTCAGGCCGAAACGACTGCCGAAAAGGGCGAATTAGCCGCAGCAGAGGTAATTTCTGCCGAACTTCGCCAATCGGGTATAGACTCCAGTATAGATAGCTGGGACCAAGCCAGAGCAAATATTATCGCACACGTAAAATCCGCCGGATGCAGGGCCGGGCTGCTTTTTGCCTGTCATCTTGATGTTGTCGGCCCGGGCGAAGCAACCTGGAGGCATCCGGCTTTCGCCGCGGTTGAAAGCGATGGCAAAATATATGGCAGAGGCGCCGTGGATATGAAGGGCGGAACCGCTGCGGCTGTTACCGCTATCAGGCAAATCGTCGATTCCGGCATCAAATTGCAGGGCGATATTATCTTCTCAGCCGTTGCAGGCGAAGAGACCGATAGTGTCGGAGCGAAACGCTTTGTTGATGACCATGGCTGGGTGCCGGAACTTGCCGGTGTGGTTATCCCTGAGCCGACGGATTTCGCGATTGTAACCGCCCACCGTGGGATACTGTGGCTCGAAGTTGCAACCAAAGGCAAAGCCGCCCACAGCTCGGCCCCGCAATTGGGCGTGAACGCAATAGGCTCGATGCGGCTGATTTTGAATGAGCTGGAAAGTTACGAAATCAAAACCGAGCCGCATAAGCTGCTGGGCACGTGCTCGATGAGTATCAATACTATCGCCGGCGGCAAAACGATGAATGTTGTGCCGGATAAGTGCAGCATCGGAATCGATATCCGCACTCTGCCCGGGCAGAATCATGATGAGATTATTATTGATTTGCAGGAAATTTTTGCGAAGCTGAAAACTGAGAATGAGCACTTCGACGCAGATGTCTCCGTGCTGCGCCAAGTGCAGCCGTTAGAAACGGATAGTAATGGTGAATTTGTGAAGACTGTTTGTGCCGCTGTTGGAATCAATGGAACAAAAGCCGTTGGCTATACTACGGACGGCCCTTATTTCGCCTCACTCGGTAGCCCCGTCGTTATTTTCGGACCGGGCAAGCCCCACCTATGCCACAAGCCGGATGAATATATCGACGTCACCGACCTTGAAAAAGGTGTAGAATATTATAAAAATATCATCTTAAAATTCCTGACCTGATATAACATTCAACCATAGTTCAATTGCCGAGTTGTCATTGCGAGCGTTAGCGAAGCAATCTCAAGATATCGCACTGCAAAAGGCTACACAAGATTGCCACGTCGCTTCGCTCCTCGCAATGACTATGAAACAGCGCCCGAAGAACCAGCAAACCTTTTCTCATTCTGCACAGGCCTGCTCCGTAACTTAATATATTACAAGCATATATGGGTGCGAGAACAATAAATCATCAAGAAACAATGAAAATATTCCGATAAATT
>CBDVBU010000099.1:0-9731 GCA_965372295.1 uncultured Phycisphaerae bacterium | reverse complement strand
CCGTTCAGAATGACATTGTGAGCTTATCACACACGCTCTTAAGAATGCAGAGTTGATAAAAAGGCCCGGGCTTTTGCATTTGGGGCATGTATTTCTTATATTTTAATAGGGTAGCTACTGAGGAATCGCCGAGGTCCCTGTTGACATTAGGAAATTACGGTTTAACAAAAAGCTTTTTAGCAGGGAGACGTGTTATGGATACTATAAAAGGATTTTGGCAACATGCCAACGGCAAGATTTATGCGGTCGAAAGTGATACTTTCGGAAATATTAGAGGTGGCGCCGGACCACTGGACCCCAACGACCTGCACGACCTCGAAGATTATGATTACAAACCCGACATAATAAAGTGGCTGGCGGATTCGGTAGCCCAGCATAAGCTGCACAGAATTAACGTCCACTCATATCGATAATATTATGTCATTCTTAGAGCGTGTGTGAGAAGTGGCTGTGATGCGGTTTTCTGCCGATATAGAATGATATGGAACGGACGCCATATCCAGGCGATTTGACGGATGAGCAATGGATTGTCAGTCATCCAATTCCAGCACGGTTTTGATGAAATTTATTACCAAGCGGTTGTAGTGCATGCCGCCCACGCCATGCCTGTATCTCGGATAAATCATCAGTTCGAATTTCTTATCGGCCCGCTGCAGCACATTTACAAGATTGAATGTGTTTTCGATATGCACGTTATCGTCGGTCGCTCCGTGAATGATTAAAAGCTTGCCGTGCAGGTTCTCTGCAGCTTTCACTACGGAAGTTTTTTCATATCCCTCCGGGTTGTTCTGCGGCGTGTCCATATACCGCTCCGTATAGATCGTATCGTACAGGCGCCAGTCGGTAACGGGCGCACCGGCTATTCCCCCGGCGAACAGTTTGCTGTGCGTCAGGGCATAAGCCGTCATAAATCCGCCGTAGCTGTGCCCGCTCATTCCTATCCGGTCGTCATCGACGTAAGGTTTGTCCCTGAGCCACTCGATTGCTTCTTTGATGTCTTTAAGTTCCTGCACGCCTAATTGCTTATACGCGGTCCATGCCGAGCATGCACCTTTACCGCTTGCGCTGCGCGGATCGCACCGGAAGACAAGCATTCCCATCTGCGCCAGCATGTGGTCTCGCGCCCGGCCGCCGCTCCACGTATTGCGAATCGTCGGTGAATGCGGGCCGCCGTATGTCATAAACCATACCGGATATTTCTTATTCCTGTCAAAGTCCGGCGGTTTGACTAAACTCGCTTCCAGCAGAAAACCGTCCGACATCTCAATCTGGAATTGCTCGTATGTGCCGAACTGGTACTCCTGGCGCTTATAAACGGGATTAGTGTCCAGCATCCGTTTCTTTCTTCCATTAATGCCGTACAGCGCAATCTTCGCCGGCGTCGAATCATTGCTCCATGTATCGATGAAATACCTGCCGTTAGGGCTTATATTGACATTGTGATCGCCGGGTGTTTTCGTCAGGCGTTTGATTTTGCCGCCGTCAATCTTCACGCGATAAAGATTTCCCGCAATGTGAGAATCGCGCGTCCCCGTGACATAAATCCAGCCCTTCTCTTCATCGACATGTTCAAGCTGCCTGGCCTCCCACTCGCCTTTTGTCACTGCATGCTTGAGTTTTGCGTCTTTGTCATACAGATACAAATGTTTCCATCCGGTCCGTTCGCTAAACAAGAAAAAAGAGCCATCGGAGAGAAACTTCGGTTGACCCACTTTAACCCATGCATCTGTGGTTTCGCGCAGAAGACGTTTGAATTCACCCCTCCACTTCGAGGCCGTATTGAAATCGAGCCACGTCTGGGCCCGGTCCTGGACATAGAAAAATATCCGTTTACTGTCCGGCATCCATCCGGCCTTCTTTATCAAATATGTTCCTTCAAGGTATTCATCCAGCTCGACCCATCGTACAGGTCCGCCAGCCACTGTGACAACTCCGAGTTTCACGTTCGGATTCGGTTCGCCTGCTCGTGGATACGGCGTCTCTTCCACTTTCTGCTTTTTGCCGGTGTTGTTAACGACCGTAAACTCATTGACCGGACAATCATCGAATTGTATAAATGCAATGGCCGAGGAATCGGGGCTCCACCAATACGCCCGCCCGTTGCGATGAAAAACCTCTTCGTAGTAAACCCAGTCTGCCTGCCCGTTCGAGATCAATCCACCTCCATCGGTGGTCAACGCCCTTTCGGTCTGTGTGGCGATATCAACTACATACAGATTTTTATCGCGAACGAACGCAACGAATTTCCCGCCCGGAGCGAAACTACTTAACTCCTCTTGCCCGGGGCTGCTTGTTAATCGAACCGCCGTTTTTCCATCCAATGTGCAGTAGTACAGATCATTTTCATGGTCGATAAGAACCGCACTTCGGTCGGGATTCATTCTATGTCGGGTTTGCTTTGAAAGGGATTCAGCGGTTTTTTCATCCAGGGTGGGCAAACTTCTCAATCCTTTGGCCAGCTCGTTCGGATCGAAAAATAAAACCGAACGTCCGCTTTCGGCGTGCACTTTGTATTGCCGGCCGTCACGGACCTGGAGATAATGCTCGCCGTCTTGAAGCCAGGTTAAGCCCGATACGGGCGAGCCTCTGAAACTAACCTTTTCATTCGGATCGTAGATGGTTTCAAATGTAATCGGTTTATTGAACTGGCGTTTTTCTTTTAGAGGGCATACGGAGCCGTGTGTGATCGGCACGTACGAATTTAATATGACAATCGGATAATCCTCTGCCGCCTTTAGCCGCCGGATAAGCTTTCGGATGATGGCTTTCTTTTTTGTAGTTGGGTCCAGTAGCTCTTTTACTTTGTCACCTGGCTTTTGATCCGTTTTTACTAAAATCGTGCCGGCCTTAAATCGCTTCGTCTCCTGCCTGTGCTCGGTCCTTAATCTGAATGCTCGACCTCCTTTTGCCTGCTTTTTGTCGCGCACGATCCTGTCTATGCGATGCACTTCAACATCCAGCTCGATATCTTCACGAAGCTCGCTAACTTTGATCTCTTCCCGTTGTAAGTGTTTGGTCAGCTTCTTATATTTCGCCGGAAAAAGATAGGCATACGGCTGCTCGGGGGATTTCTCAGATTCCTGTTCGGCTTGCAGCTTATTTGGCAGGACAAGAATCAAAAAGCCGCTGAGAATCAAAGTCTTTAATATGAGATTAATCGCCGATAAGTTCTTTCCTCGCATCATTATCTAACCTTGTCCTTATCAAATTCATTCATGATATACGCTTCTGTAATTTTTGGCCTTTATTATATCCTGATAGTCAGTACAAATTCAAGTTTTTGTATACTTACCCGTACATAAAGGAGGCCCCCGGTTTCGGCGTCGATATCGATGAGGAGCTTGCCGCGAAATTCCCGCTGCCCGACCATCCGGGCTACTGGAGCCCCGTGCGCAGAAGCGACGGCACCGCAGTAAGGCCGTAGAAACGATTATGTCCACTATGGCACTGTTCTTCGCTCCTCTATAGACGGCCTCATAATCCCGTCGGTATATTTCTCAAACTTAGTTTTTTTTGAAGTACCTCCGCAGCATAAGCATTAGTTGGTGTAACTATTATTTTTCAGGCAATTACTCAGTTTAGCTTTTGCAATAAAGCTCTTGGAATGCATGGAAATTTTTCATTTTAGCCAATATCGATTACCAAAAGTAAGACCCTTAAATCTGATAAGTTGTTAAAATAAATAGAGTTATGGCTAATGTTAATCGTGAATTGCCGGTACTTTGGAAAAATCCCTAATGTTTGAGGGGTTTTTCCCTTGACTATCTTGGGTTGCAAAGCTATCATACATGAATGTGAAGTGGCTTGAGGGGGATAATGTGTGATGATTAAGTTATGTCTCTCCTCAGGTGGTACGTTATTTTTCTGTGGTTCTTGTTTTAGAGGAGGTTGCGCAATGAGAAACTTAAAATTTTCAGTATTGGTTCTTGCGATTGTTGGTGTCTGCACAGTCGCATCGGCAAATGTATTCACAGAGGATTTCGAGTCCTACGCCGCGGGGAGTGCCATGCATGGCCAGGGAGGATGGAAAGGCTGGGACAACACCGCCGGTGCGGGCGCGCCGACATCCGATTCCCATGCCGTCAGCGGCTCGAATTCGGTCGAGATCGTCGGCAGCGCTGACCTAGTGCACGAGTTCGATATCGCAGGCGGCAGGTGGGAGCTTACCGCCATGCAGTACATTCCCTCGGGCACCACGGGAACGAGCTTTTTCATCCTGCTGAACACGTACAGTGACGGTGGCTCTAATGACTGGTCAGTACAGACGGAGTTTCATTTGGATACCGGAGCAATCGTTTACTGGCACGGTGGCGCAGCGGACATACTGTACGACAAGTGGGTCGAACTGAAATATATTATTGATTTGGACAACAACACCGTCGATAAATACTATAACGGCGAATTTGTCGTCACCGACGTGTGGGACGATAATAAGCATGGAACGCTTCAAGCCATTGACCTGTACGGCAATAGCGCCTCATCGATATATTACGATGATATCGAGATAACGGCCCCGGTCGGCGTTTACAATCCCGATCCGCTTGACGGTGCCGTTCTTCGGGATACATGGGCCAGTCTAAGTTGGTCGGCAGGTACCTATGCCGAGTCGCATGATGTCTACTTCGGCGATAATTTTAACGATGTGAACGACGGCACCGGTGATACATTCCGAGGCAACCAGGAATTGAAGACAACGTTTTATATTGCAGGCTTTCCCGGATATGCTTATCCGGACGGTCTTGTTAATGGCACGACTTACTATTGGCGAATCGATGAGGTCAATGACCTGCACGCGGACAGTCCCTTGAAAGGGGATGTATGGAGCTTCAGGATTGCTCCAAAAACTGCATATGAGCCTGTTCCCAGTAACGGCAGCAAATTTATTGACACAGAAAACCTGATTCTGAGCTGGACGGTCGGCTTCAATGCGAAATTGCATACTATATACTTTGGCGACGATTATGACACTGTGGCTAATGCTACCGGGGGGCTGGCGGAGGGAGTTACAGATTTCAGCCCCGGGCCGCTTGAATTAGAGACAACGTATTTTTGGCGGGTCGATGAGTTCGATGCCGCTAATACGCATATAGGCGAGGTTTGGAGCTTTACGACCGCCAAGGCCGGCGGTGGTATTCGAGGGGATTACTACAAAGGCATGAACTTTGACAATCTCGTACTGACCCGCACAGATCCTCGGATCGACTTTAGCTGGGGTGAAAGCGAACCCGATCCGGCAGTCGGTGCCAACCAGTTCTCAGTCCGATGGACCGGTGACGTCGAGGTGGCATTTACTGAAACATATACCTTCTACACCAACAGCGACGATGGTATTCGGCTCTGGATCAATGGTCGGCAGCTTGTTGACAACTGGACCGATCACTCAAACACCGAGAATCGTGGCGAGATCGATCTTGTTGCCGGCAATACGTACAGCGTTGTGATGGAGATGTATGAAAACGGCGGTGGTGCCGTGGCACAACTGCGCTGGTCGAGTCCATCTACCCCGAAGCAGTTCGTTCCGCAGGCAGCTCTGGATCTACCGGTTAAGGCCAGGAATCCGAAGCCACTTAACGGCACCATCGGTGTTCGGCTCACGGATGTTCTTACGTGGAAATCTGGAGATCATGCTGCTTCGCATGAGGTGTACTTCGGCACTGATGAAGATGCGGTTAAAAATGCCACCAAAGCTTCACCCGAGTACTTAGGCAGCAAGGCGCTTGGTGACGAGAGCTATGATCCCGGCAAGCTTGCCTGGGACACTACGTACTACTGGCGCGTCGATGAAGTCAATAGTGTCGATCCCGACAGCCCATGGATCGGCAACGTATGGAGTTTTGCTACAGGTGACTTCTTTGTAGTGGACGATTTTGAATCTTACGATGTTGGCAACAATGAGATATGGTGGGCGTGGAAAGATGGCCTTGGTTATGCTGCGCATGATAATGATCCAGCCTATCTCGGCAACGGGACCGGGTCTGCTATCGGAGATGAAACCACCGCTTCCTATACTGAGGAGACTATTGTCCACGGTGGGCGCCAATCGATGCCCTTGTCCTACGACAACAATAAGCAAGGCTACTCGAACTACTCAGAGGTCGAACTGACCCTGATTCATCCTCGTGATTGGACCGAGAATGGTGTCAACACACTGATGCTCTGGTTCATCGGCGATCCGGATAACGCTGCTGAGCCGCTGTATGTTGCGCTCAACGGCACCGCAGTGGTCTATAATGATAATACGGACGCAGCACAGATAGCTATGTGGACACAGTGGACTATCGACCTGCAAGCGTTCGCGGATCAGGGTGTGGACTTAACGAATGTTAACACAATCGCTATTGGTCTGGGCACAAAAGGCAACATGACGACGCCCGGCGGTTCGGGTAAGATGTACTTTGACGACATCCGGATATATCGGCCTGAGCCTGAGCTTGAACCGGAGCAGTAAACTAAAGACCCGGCCAGCGGAAAATTTAGCCGCCGAGAAAGCAGATTCGCATAAGTTAGGGGCCTATACCGAGTGACATGGTATAGGCCTCTTTTTATTTCCCTGACGATGTATGCGGAGATATACTTGGAATTATTTGGGGCTTTTCTTTGAGAAGAATGCTATAATACCGTGCCGTCGCGGCTGCTTATGTACCAGGATGCAGACAACGGCCGCTGAACCAAGTTCCTGAATATAGACAGGGAGAAAATTTAGCGACTCAACAACCGGTTGACGAGCCTTGTATTAAAGGAGATTTGCCATGAGATTTATGCCCTTGCGTCGAAGCAACTGTTTATGTTTCATTATCATTTTATTGCTAGTGATGTGCTGCATCGGCGAAGTGTTTTCCGCGGATGAAAAACCATTGCCCGAGACTTTGCTGCTCAAGGACTTTCGGCCGAAGTCCGTCTACAATGTCCCCCAGACAACAATTGACAAAGCCAAATACCCTGCGATTGATATGCACGCGCATGACTACGCGAAGAATCCCAAGCAGGTTGACGAATGGATTCGGGCCATGAATGAGTCGGGAGTTGAAAAAACCATCGTATTGACAATGGCGGTAGGCAAGGAGTTCGATGACATCTATGCGAAATACGCCAAACACCCCGACCGTTTCGAGGTTTGGTGCGGATTTGATTATACCGGATATGACAAGCCGGATTTCGGACCCGCGGCGGTGAAGGAGCTGGAGCGGTGCTGCAAGATCGGCGCCCGCGGCGTCGGCGAACTGGGCGATAAGGGCAAAGGATTATTCTATTGCAGGCCCACGAAAGCCTGGGGGATGCATCTCGACGACCCTCGCATGGACCCGCTGCTGGCCAAATGCGCGGAGCTGCGAATGCCGGTTAGTATTCACGTGGCCGATCCGTACTGGATGTATCTGTCCATGGATGCCGCCAATGACGGGCTTATGAATGCTTACGAATGGAGGCTGGACAACCAGCCGGGCATCGTGGGGCACGAAGGCATGGTAAAGATTTTGGAAGGGGCGGTCAAGCGGCATCCGAAAACAATTTTTGTTGCCTGTCACTTCGCCAATTGCTCTCATGATCTCAATAAACTCGGAAAGTTGTTCGACGAGTATCCCAATTTATATGCGGACATATCGGCCCGATTCGCCGAGACGGCGCCCATTCCAAGATTTGCCGCCCGGTTCTATGAGAAGTACCAGGATCGGCTTGTCTACGGAACCGACATGCGGTTCAGCACGAAGATATACCGGCTGACTTTCCGGATTCTGGAATCGGAAGATGAGCACTTCTATGCCTGGCATCTTTCCAGCTACCATTGGCCCTTATACGGTTTCGGTCTGAACGACCGGGTTCTTCGGAAAGTATACAGGGATAACGCGCTGAAGATTATAGCAGGCCAAGCGACCGCGGCAGCAACTTGGCACGGGCTTCCAGCCCGTGAAAACACGGCCAAGATGGCCGTGCCACATTGGGATGAGGCTGCCACCCAATAGAGTTGATGGAAAACGGGTGGCATCCTCAAAGCCGCAGGCTTTGGGGATGGTCGCGTATGTAAGAGTCTGGCTAAACATATACTTCGCAAAGATAACGGCGCGAATCGGTCAGTTTAAGGTTTTGAGATAACTGACCGGCCAGCCGAAATGCCAGCATCAATTGTTTTCTACTTTTCCGGCCGGGGACACGTATCGACGAACTTTAGGGCTTCGTCCATGAAAATCTCGCCCATCGTTTCTCCCAGCGACGTTCTGGTGATATAGTCATAGCGTTCGAAGCTGTTGAAATCTACTTTCGTCAGGATGTAGCCGAAGGCATCGTTTGCAAGACCTAAAAGCATATTATGTCTGCCGTGCATGTTGCGCTTCAGGTAATAGCCGATATTTGGCAGGGCTTCGCCGGGGATAGTGAGCATCTGTGCGTTACCGAGATTAACAACATTGACTTGTGTGGCGATGGTACCGCTGTCGTTAAGCTCGAAGCCTAACGGCGACATCTTCACGATGGCAAGAAGCATCTGGTTCTCAACCGGAAATTCGACGCTTGTACTGCCGCAAAACAACTTCGGCTCTTTCTTGATTGGAGCGTCGGCGGCAATCCGCAAGGCTTCATCGGCGAGAAGATGACCGATGCGGATACATTCATCCCATGTTCGCATGTCCCTGCCGTCGGAACCCCGGCAGTCGGCTGTCACCATGCCCCCAAGAGCACCGTTGACGAAAATGCCGACTCCTCCCGCGCGCTGCCCGATACGGTCGTAGAGCGGCCCCACAAAATCAGGAGACAAAATCCCCTGCCCGGCGCCGATAACTTCCGGGTGACACGCGTAATTCACAAGTGTGGCTATGGCCTTGCCTTCAACGCCGAGGAACTGGATAACATCGCAGCGAGGGTCGTACAGCTTCTCCGCGTAGTAGTTGTAAGCGATTTTGCCCCGTGCTTTGCCGGTGGCGATTTTGACATGTGCCGGCTGCAACTTGCCGACGGCCTCATTGATCGCATCGGCAAGTTTTCTGCAGACGCCATTCAGGTACTCGATATCGGCGGCGGTTTTGCCGCTGCTGTCTGGAAAGCCGTAGCAATCCGGCCCGCTGTGGTTGTGAGTCGCAGCGATAATAATATTCTTTGGGTCGATCCCCGGCACCTGCCGGCGAACCTTGCTGCAAAGCACACCGGGGAAGCCGAGAAAATCGGTGCTGCAGATTGCGATCCGGGTGCCGTCATTCTCAAATACCAGTGCACGAACCGTCAGCTCTCCGATCTTCCTGCTCGCAGGTTTGGATGGGCCGGCTCCGCCTGAGACAGGCAGCAGAGGATCGGGGGTCACGTTACGGACAGCGATAGCGGCACGAAACTCTGCGAAGCAAATGCTGCCGTGCAGCAGACAGACGGCAACTATCATAATGAGCGATGACAAAATTAGATTATGCTGTTTATCATTCATGTACACCTTCTCCCTTTTTTGGTTGCTGTTACTGCAATTGAGGTTGCGTTCAATCAATCGATAAATCCATGCATTAAAAAATAAACCAGCTTATCTGCCGGTTATTATATTTGTGATTCTTTTCCAAGTCAAATGCCGTAAATAACCATTTTATATTTAATTATCTTCACCCAAGCCTCCCAAGATACCTGTATCGTCATTTTATGATTATCCATTCGGTTGATTTTTATTCAAACCGTCGGGTAGAAGTTCGGTTTTTTTTGATAGTAGCATAGTCAAGAACTTTTTTATAAAAAATGCAGTCACCACAATAGACAGCCGTATGTCG
>CBDVBU010000098.1:0-9754 GCA_965372295.1 uncultured Phycisphaerae bacterium | reverse complement strand
TCAGCGACGCCGTAATGGCTTCGCATCCCGACGCCGATTACAGAAACCTCGGCAATATCCTCGCGAACGAAAACGTTCTGGCAATTAATATCGACTTTGATTCGCTCCACGGCTTCCTTGGCGGCGATCAAATCCGAAATATTAATCATAAACGACATGTTTGCCTTATCCGAACTGACTTCCGTCTGAACGATGTCATGGACAACCACTTTGGCCTTCGCAAGGTGAGCGAAGACCTTAGCGGCATTACCCGGCACGTTGTCAACGCCTACGAGGCCGATTTTGGCCATATCTCTCTGGATTGTCGCTCCCGAAACTACTACACCTTCCATCTGTGGCACCTCATGAGTAATTATTGTCCCCTCTATATCTTCACTACTGCTTCTTACGTGAATTGTCACATCATATTTCTTGCCGAACTCGATGGCCCGAGGATGCATGACGCCGGCTCCGAGGCTGGCCATCTCGAGCATCTCGTCGTAGCTGATTTGTTTCATCTTGACGGCACTTTTGTATATTCTCGGGTCCGCAGTATAGATACCATCTACGTCGGTATAAATTTCGCAAAGTTTGGCCCCCAGAGTTGCAGCCAGGGCAACTCCGGTCGTATCCGAGCCGCCTCGGCCGAGAGTGGTAATATTCTCATGCTCATCGATGCCCTGAAAGCCTGCAACAATTACAATCTTACCCAACTCCAACTGCCTGCGAATTCGCTCGCTATCGATACTGACGATCCGTGCCTTTGTGTGGACGCTATCGGTTATCATTCGGATTTGGCTGCCCGTGAAGCTAATGGCGTCGTAGCCCATCGCATCCAGCGCCATGGCAAAGAGCGAAACCGACTGTTGCTCTCCGGTACTGAGCAGTTGGTCCATTTCGCGTTTCGGCGGATTCGGATTCAGTTCCAAAGCATCCGCTACGAGCTGATCGGTCTGTTTGCCGCGGGCCGATGCCACTACTACTACACCAAAACCTTTCTCTGCCGTTTTAATGACTCGTTTGGCAGCCTGGCGAATTTTTTCCGCATCAGCCACGGATGTGCCGCCAAACTTTTGTACAATAATTTCCATAGTTAACCTGTTACAATTTATGCTTTTATATCATTCTAATGGATTT
Organism: uncultured Phycisphaerae bacterium; assembly: GCA_965372295.1. Lineage (GTDB taxonomy): Bacteria > Planctomycetota > Phycisphaerae > Sedimentisphaerales > Anaerobacaceae > JAFGPJ01. The sequence continues at coordinate 8,638 of CBDVBU010000098.1, read as the reverse complement.
GGTCCGGATGGTCAATAGACTTTAGCTTTTTAGGAAATACTCCATCAGCTCAAAGCCGTTATCTATTCTGAATCCCGATTTGGCGGCATTCGTCTCGCCGAACGTGGTATGCAGGATGCCGCTGACGCTGTCGCCCGCCATTGCAAACGGCACCGGCTCGGCTGAGTGAGCACAGGTTCGGACCGGGGTCGGATGATCCGGCATGACGAGTATCCGCCAACTTTCATGTTTCTGCAGGGCCTCAAGCACAGGCCCGACAATATGTTTATCGACCTGCTCGATAGCCTTTTTCTTCATCTCGACATTGCCGCTGTGAGATGCCTCATCAGGCGCCTCTATATGGATAAAAACGATGTCGTACTCATCAAGCGCCTCGATTGCGGCAGAAGCCTTGCCTTGATAGTTCGTATCGATAAAACCGGTAGCGCCAGGCACATCGATCAAGTCGAAGCCGATCAGTTTTGCCAAACCTCTCACGAGGTCCACGGCGGTAATCGCAGCGCCCTTGATTCCAAAGCGCTTCCGGAACCGTTCCATCTGGGCTCTTTTGCCCTGTCCCCAAAGCCAGATGGAGCTGACCTGATTTTCTCCGAGGTCTCTTCGAACTTTGTTAATGTCGTGATTGGTGAAAAGCTGTTGTGAACGAGCCATCAAGTCGATCAGAAGTTCGGCGCCTTTGCCGCGGGGCAAAATCTTATCTATCGCCTTACCGATATTATCATGAGGAGGATATGTCTGAACATCGAAATTGATACCTTTGAAAACCAACAAGTGTCTGTAGCTTACACCCGTATGAAAAATAATCTGCTCGTTGCCGAGCTGCTCGGCAAGCTCATTTATTAAATTGCCGGCCTCTACAGTAGAGATATGCCCGGCACTATGGTCTGCCATTTTTCCGTCGGCAATCGTAACTAAATTGCACCTGAAAACCCAGTCTTCCAAAGATAATTTGATATTACGCGCTACCGCCTCGATCGGCGCCCTGCCGGAATAATACCGCAAAGGGTCATAGCCTAACAAACTCATTTGAGCTACATCGCTGCCGGGTTCCATACCCTCAGGAACCGTCCGGACAAGACCCTGCCTGCCTAAGGTGCTAATTTTATCCATATAGGGGATTTCAGCAGCTTCAAGGACTGTTTGGCCGGCGAATTGCTCAAGCGGTTCATCCGCTGCGCCGTCAGGAATAATTATTACATATTTTGTAGTCAATCCTTGTCCTCCGGAAGGTCCACGATTCTTATACAAACCGGTTTTCCACCAATAACATCAAGTTTTTCCATGTCTTCCAACGCAATGGTGATGTTTTTCTGCATTGTAGGGTGTGTTGCGATTACCACCGGTACAGTATTTTCCGGGCCTTTTCCTTCGTGCTGAATGGCGCCGGAAATACTTATCTGATGGTCTGCAAGCACCTTGCTCCATTGAGCGATAACACCCGGCCGATCCTTGCACATTATTCTAATATAAAACCTGCTTACTATATTATCAATTTTCTCTATAAATGGGGCTGTTTCGCTTCTGGGCCGCAGATTCAATTGTCGAAAAGTAGTAGCAGAGTTGCCCAGAGCAACATCAATAATGTCTGCTACAATTGCGCTTGCAGTAGGCATCATTCCAGCACCCCGACCATAATACGTTACCTGCCCAACAGCACTGCCAAATATACTGACAGCATTGAACGGACCTTCTACACGGGCCAATGCGTTATCCCTGGCTATAAACGAAGGATGCACACGCAGCGAAATCCTGTTTTGTTCGTCTTTCTGCCCGATAGCCAACAATTTCAGACAATAACCCATCTCGGTGCCATAACGAATATCACTTATCGAAATACCCTCAATGCCCTCGACATAGATGTCTTCAAGTGTAATTTCGCATCCGAAAGCTATGGAACCTAAGATAGCCAGTTTGTGGGCACTGTCACCTCCGCTGATATCCAGCGTTGGGTCTGCTTCGGCATATCCTTTTTCCTGTGCTTGAGTTAAGGCCTCGCAAAAATCTTCGTTTTTAGAGGTCATATTCGAGAGGATGTAATTGCAAGTCCCATTGACGATGCCAAACATCGCGGTGATATTATTCGCCGCTAATCCTGTTCGAATGGCGGAGACAACAGGTATTCCCCCTGCACAACTCGCTTCAAAGGCTATACAGCGGCCGTTTTTATGGGCTGCCCTGTAAAGCTCATTACCATATTCAGCCAGAAGAGCTTTATTGGCAGTGACCACATCTTTGCCCGCCTCAAGCATCTTGAGCTGGATATTCCTTGCCATATCTGTCCCGCCGATAGTCTCAACACCTATTTGAATAGTATCATCGCTTAATAATCTATTCAGATCATCGGTGAGGATACCGTCAGGCAGTTTTACCGGACGTACAGACATCATGTCTATATCGACAACGCAGGCAAGCTTCAAACGAATACCGGTCCTGACTGCTATTGAATCTGCATTTTCGGCTATGAGCTTTGCAACACCAGTGCCTACAGTGCCAAATCCAACAAGCCCAACTTTTACGATCTGTTCAGCCATAAATATTTTTCCCTGTTTTTCCCATATCAAGTTCTCGCCCCCAGCCCTTTCTCCCCGGAGGCAAATCTGCCACCATAGAACCAGGAAGTAACAAAAGAATCCCAGATATTCAACTCACAGTTCATCGGGAGCACATTTTCAAAAAAAAACGATCCGAATATGGATTTAATAGGAGTAACACGGCACAGTCAAGTAAAAACCGTCAAATCGAAATTACTAACGTCATATAAATATTGGGTATTAAAATAGTGTTGACTTAACCAATCTAAATATGTTAGAATAGATAAGATAATCTGTTTGAATATTATAGTTGAATAATGCAAAAGCAGGACTAACAGAGCCGAAAGTTAGCTTTGCGAATCCCAAGGTATGAGGTGTGTCCGATAATAAAGATAGATGCTTGTAATTAGATGAAAATTGAGTCTATAATTTCAGCATCTTTATAATACTCAATAGTGTGATAACGACAGTCGTAAAGTTTGAAGGAAGATCACGATAAAAACTTCAACGGAAAATCATAGTTCTCTTCAGGTAAAAAGCAAAGCGGACGCGGCAAAAAAACCAATCGAATTGGCCGACCGTACTCTTTCATGCCGCCATGAGTTAAAATATCACCTCAACGAGTCACAAGCCATAGCGATCGCACAGTTCGTCAAACCATACTTAGAAGTGGACCGGTATTGTAAATTACAGAGAAGCGGTGACTATCCGATCGTGAGTCTTTATTTGGATTCGGAGAATCTGCAACTTTGCCAGGAAAGTTTAAGAGGGCATAAAAACCGCTTTAAGCTGCGTATCCGCAGTTATACCGATGAGCCGGATTATCCTCGCTTTTTTGAAATCAAACGGCGGATAAATACTATTATTAACAAAAGCAGGGCACGAGTTATGGATCGCGATGTACCGATCTTGCTTGCAGGCTTGTCTCTGCCTCCACAAAATTATACTGCCGATATAGACACAATCAACCAGTTCCAATTATATATGAAAAGCATCGCGGCCAAGCCTATAGTGCTTATCCGGTACATGCGGCAGGCATTCGAAGGGAATTCAGAAAATAGAGTAAGGGTAACCTTTGATCGAGAGTTGGCGTATTGCGTTACAAACCGGCCGGAAGTCAGGCTTGGCGGAAGTGGCTGGCAGCGGAATCCCTTCACGTTGGGCGGAGTTATTTTAGAGATCAAGTTTACTGATCGTTACCCTGCATGGCTGAGCCAAATGGCCAGGTATTTCAACTTACAGGCGCGATCAATTTCAAAGTTCGGGTCGTCAATAACAGACTCACGTTTATTAGAGTTTTATGTACCCCAATTAACGTTTTAGTAATTATGGATAGAATGTGGCAAATATTGGAAGGCACTCCCTCATCCGGGGGAATTTTTACACCTGAGGCAATTCTTTTGTCTCTATTGCTGGCCTTTGTTCTCGGACAGGCCCTGGCCTGGGTTTATTACTTCACTCACAGCGGCATGTCTTATTCAAGGTCTTTCGTACAATCGCTGATTCTAATCACAGTCGTCGTAGCAATGGTCATGGCTGTCATCGGCACCAGTATCATCACCGCCGTCGGATTAATGGGTGCTTTAGCGATTATCCGTTTTCGTAACATCATTAAAGATACGAGGGACATAGCTTTCATTTTTTGCTCGCTGGTAATTGGCATGGCGGCAGGCTCTCAGCGATACGCCGTAGCTATCGTCGGGACGGTTATTCTGTGCCTGATAATCATATATCTGTATGTGACAAGTTTCGGAACACATCAGCCACATAACGGTTTCTTACGGTTTACTGTTAGAGGCCATATTGGACCCGAAAGCCCGATTCCCGCTATCCTCAGACGTTTCTGCGGCAGTTATACCCTCATATCGGCGCAGGACAGCGGCTTCGGCGTCTCCGAAGTTGAATATGCCTATCAGTTGATGATACGAAATGCCGAGAGAAACCAACAAATGTTATCCGAGCTGCAAAAAGTCGAAGGCCTTGAGAACATAAGCCTGACAATGCAGGAAAAGCTGCTGGAGGTTTAGTCTTGATGAAAAGGATAAGTCTTAAAAATTATCCGTTTCGTTTGCGTCTGCACCTCCTCCCTATCCTGGTGTGGTTAGGGGCGGTGGCATGTGTAATAGGACTTTTTACTCGCCGCTCACAACGTTTTGAAATTGTCGGCATGGCTCGCAGCCCCGTGTTTCATGTTTCCGTCAACTGCGCAGCCAGGCTTAAAACCGTTCCCGTCAAACTGTTCGAAAACGTAACGAAGGGGCAAACAGTCGCCATCGTCAATACAGTCCTCGATAACGAACAGCCCCGTATCGAATTGCAGACGCAATTGGATGCAATCTTAGCGGAAATCGAACATCTGTCGGCCCAGTTAGTACCGACTCAGGAAACCCTGCTGGCCGAAGAGTCTGACCGTGAAATCAGCCGCATCGCGCGTATGAGAACGTTTGACATAGATATAGAAAACGCCAGAATTCAGATACTGAGTCTGCGGTCACAGATCGCATCCGACCGAATTGTCTTAGAAGACCTGGCTATGGAAGCAAAGATTACTCGTGACCTCGTGGAGCAAAAAGCCATCGCGCCTTACGAACAGGAGAAGGCCCAGGTCCAATACAACGCTCTTGCAAAAAAAGTCGAGGAAAACGAGAATTTGCTTGAGCAGGCCAAGAGCGATTTAGTACAGGCCCGGCAACGACGTGATGAATATGCCAAGAGTCTTCCTTTTAATCCTTCTGTAGATGATGCTCTGGATGTGATACGCAAACAGATAGCTGTCCAGGAACGCCTCATGGACGGGGTGCTTGCTCAGCTTGAGGCACTGAAGGCTCGTGAGAGCTTAGAGTTGAAAGCTCCAGTCGATGGTGTGGTAATCCCGGTCCAGCAGCAGGCGAATGAAGCTCTGATGCGCAGACCAGGGGAGAGGATAATGGGACGGCCCGGCGAAGCCGTCACCGCCGGCGAACCTATCCTTGCGATAGCCGAAGCCAGGCCCAGTAAAATCATTGCATATATCGGGGACAGACTGTTGGGGCAAGTGGAAGAAAATATGCCCGTTGAAATAATCAAGGACAGAGAGCCACCCCAGATAGCGAGGTCACAAATCACACAGATCGGGCCCACAATGGAACTCATGCCGGAACGAATGTGGTTATATCCCAACATACCTCAATGGGGACGTCCCATATTGATAGAGATTCCTGATGGCCTGGAGCTGATCCCAGGTGAGATGATCGGAATAAGAAGATTGTAGTTGGATGCGTAACGCCGGCGAAAGCCTGAAAAGGACAGCTAAACTTTTTGAGAGGATCGAGGGAAAGTATAGAATTTATGCTTTACAATTACCCTTGCAAGAACAATGTTTGTTTGATTTTATGTGCCCTGACCTGCCTGTGCGGCTGGCTTGGGTGTGCTCAGCATAACTACAAGAAAGAAGCCGACGATCTGGTTTATAATATCATCGACCAGAAATGGGACGAGGATTTCGGCATTAAAAATAACTACAAGATCAGCGACACGGAGCCATCACCCAACGACATTCAAATTGAAGAAGAGGTTACTTCCTTTAGCATCCTGACCCTACCACAGGCGGTTGCACTGGCGACCGCACAAAATCACAAATATCAAACACAAAAAGAAGCTCTTTACATCATGGCTCTGGATTTAAGGCTGACACGGCACGAATTTGAATATCAGTTTTTCGGAGGGGCAAGTGGCGGATATAATGCGGACCGTAATGATGAGGCAATAGGAGTTGAATCCAACATCGGCTTTAACCGGTTGTTGGCGGGAGGTACCAGAATCAGCACCGAACTTGCCGCCGCCTGGGTCGACGTTCTTACCGGCAATCTACGAGGCGGTATAGCTTCGATCTTAAGCGCAACTGTAACACAGCCTTTGCTGCGAGGCAGCGACCGAAAAGTCGTGCTGGAAAATCTCACTCAAGCAGAACGCGATACTCTCTATCAGGTACGTTCCTTCAACCGGTTTCGCAAAGCGTTCGTTGTTTCAGTGATTAGTCAATACTATGAAATCCTGCAGAAACTTGATGCAGTAGAAAATGCCCGGAACAATTACATTACCCTGGCTTGGATCTATGAGCGCGTCGAAAAATTAGCCAATGCAGGCCGCGTGCCACTGCTCGAGCTTGACCGGATCCGACAGGAAAAAATAACAGCCTCTAATATTTTTTCTCAGTCAGAAAAAGAATACAAGCATGCAATTGATAAGTTCAAGATAATACTCGGTTTGGCTACAACGACTGAGCTTCAATTAGACGAAAATGAATTTGAAGCACTCAGAACAGTGGAAATGATCGAGCCTGATTTTACCGAATCCATAGTCATCGAAGCTGCATTACTTCAGCGTCTCGACCTGGTTAACAGCGCTGATGCCATCATCGATGCCCAGCGTAAAGTTTATGTCGCCACCGACGGTTTCCGTGCAGATGCAGATTTGGTTGGTACCGCCGGCGTTATTTCTGCAAGACGAGCGGACAGGGGGACACTTGGCTGGATGAGAGAAGAGTACGGACTCGGCCTCGAAATTGACTTGCCTCTGGACAGGGTGCCCGAACAAAACGTTTACCGCAAAGCCCTGATTACGTTGAACAAACGACAACGGGAATACAAGCTTGCAGCCGATACTGTGGCATTGGAAGTACGTCGGGCCCACCGCGATTTCTCAGAAGCAGCCGAACGCTATAAAGCTTTGTTAGAAGCTCTCGAATTAGCTCAGCAAAGATTCAATAATAATTTTCTATTGCTTCAGCACGGCAAGGCAAGTAGTCGCCGTGTGCTCCAGGCACAAAGCGACCTGTTCGGAGCACAGAACGATGCCGGACAGGCCCTTTTGGATTACACGACAGCGACCTTGAATTTCTATCGTGACACCGGAGCGATTCAGGTGCTTCCGGACGGAATGTGGAAACTCTAAGCTCTCGCCCCGGACTGGACAGGCAATCGTTACAATATACTAATCACATTTCTTGATTTCCACCTTGCAGAATAGAGGCTTAAATTTTGTGATGCTGTACCGAGTCATGGGAGGTAGAAATTGACCAGGTTGGATATATAACAGGACCTCGCAAAAGTCGCCTGCAGTGAAAGCGCCGGGGATTTTGGTGGATTTTCCGATATATTTGCTTTATTGTGTAGCAAAAGATCGGTTGCCTGGATTGAAAAGGAGATGTACGAATAGATGTGTTCTAATAAGGGACTTTATAGATCAGATGAGATTGAAAAGAAGTGGCAGCGGTTCTGGGAAGAATCCGGAATCTTCAGAGCGCAGGACTGCGACGATTCCAGGCCAAAATATTACGTGCTGGATATGTTTCCCTACCCGAGCGGCCAGGGCCTGCACGTCGGCCATCCGGAAGGTTATACCGCAAGCGATATAGTTGCCCGGTATAAACGCATGAAAGGCTTCAACGTCCTGCATCCTTTCGGCTGGGATGCGTTCGGTCTTCCGGCGGAACAGCACGCAATTAAGACCGGCACCAACCCAAAAGACACTACACAAAAAAATATAGACAACATGCGCCGTCAGACAAAATCGCTGGGATTCAGCTATGACTGGCAGCGGGAAATTGCCACGATCGATCCAAAGTACTACAAATGGACGCAGTGGATATTTCTGAAACTCTTTAACAGCTACTTTGACGAAACTGAGCAGAAAGCCAAACCTATCGAGCAGCTTCCCATCCCGGAGGACCTGAACGAACAGGACAGACAGAGATTCGTAGATGAGAACCGCCTGGCTTATGAAGCGGAGGTTGCTGTCAACTGGTGTCCGGAACTCGGGACAGTGCTGGCCAATGAGGAAGTGATAGGGGGGCTGAGCGAGCGTGGCGGGCACCCGGTCATGCGAAAGCCGATGCGCCAGTGGATGCTGCGGATCACAAAATACGCCGAAAGACTGCTGGACGATTTAGTCGAAGTGGACTGGCCTCAATCGATAAAAAAATTGCAGACAGACTGGATCGGCAAGAGTATCGGCGCTGATGTCGATTTCAAGGTCGATGGTTTTGATGAAAGCATCCGCGTTTTTACCACTCGCCCCGATACGCTGTTCGGCGCCACCTATATGGTCATGGCTCCCGAGCATCCGCT
>CBDVBU010000097.1:0-9830 GCA_965372295.1 uncultured Phycisphaerae bacterium | reverse complement strand
ACCATAAAGACTACTTCTTTATCTCTGACTTGTTGGCTGGAACCGGAAAAAGGAGCATCCAGAAAATAAACATCACGCCCGGCGAGACGTTGCGCCAGCGAGGCCGTTTTATCAGGCTCGCCGGTAGTCGTATCGATGATGTGTGAAAGGGCGGTTCGCGAACCGCCCCTACCTTTCGCTTCCAGGATTCCGCCGGGACCTTCGATAACCTGCAGGACCGCATCGGTGTCAGGAAGCGAGAGGATAATACGGCCGGCTTGCTCGGCGACTTGTGCAGGATTATTGACAGCCTGTCCACCCAACTGCTCAAGCTGCTCACACTTTGCCTGGTCGATATCGAAGCCGACGACATTGAATCGGTCGGCATTCAGACGCTCGGCCATTGCCGAACCGACAAGGCCAAGACCTACAAGTCCGATATTACCAGGCACGCTGTTATCCTTTCTCTATTTAACTCAAACTGACTGTTTTTTTAAGTTGAATACTACAGTAAATCGTTCAATGATAATAACATAACACAATCTGTCATTCCCGCACCTGCTTTCGCAGGTGTAAACTTGTCCCCGCGGAAGCGGGGAGCGGGAATCCACTTAAGACCGTTACGTTCCTGGATCCCTGCTTCCGCAGGGATGACAGCGCGAATCGGTCAGTTTGACTATTTAAGTATCGCCAGCATTACCAGCACGCAGGCCAGGCAAATTACCAGCGTCACAAGGAAACCCACCCAGGATTGTCGCGACGGCTTGACGATGAAAAGCCCGCCGGCTGTGTACCAGCGGCTGGATTGCGGCACGGCCTCTTCCAGCGATAATTCGAGTTTCTCTTCCTGACCGATGGGGACATAAATCTTTGTGAAGAACTTCTCAATCTTCTCGCGCTTCGGCGGCTTTGTTACGAGGCTGCCAACCACGCCGGCGAGCACACCAACTACTATCGGCACGCCGATAGTAACATCCCGGCTGCAATCAAGGACGTACCGGCTTACCAAAAACGTGGCCGAGGCCAGAATCGTGCTGGAAAACATCCCCGTTGCGTTCATTCGCCGCCAGAGGATACCCATTGCCGTGGAGATACCCACCAGACTCAGGATATTGAAATAGTCAAGTATGGCTTTGACCAGATTGAACCGCATCAGAATCGCGGCCCCAAGTGCCAAAAACGCTATCGCAATTCCTATGATTCGCGTCACGTGCACAAGCCGTTTCTCATCGGCGCCGGGATTGATATACTCGCGATAAATATTCTGCGAGAACAGCCCCGCGACCGTCACCTGGACCGCGTCGCCCGAGGACATCGCGGCGGCCATCACACACGCGAGCATTACACCCTGAAGCACCGGCGAAAGAAGCGCTCGAATCGAATCGCCGAATGCCGCGTCCCGATGAATTTCAGAGCCTGTTTTGAGCAAATAAGCCAGCCAGCACAATCCTAATACGCACCAGCCTATGGTGCAGATACGCTTTAGAATGTTGCCGTATGTGAAACCGACGCGTCCTTCCCACTCGGTCTTGCCGGCCGCACAGACACTCATCAAATGCGGAAGCGCCAGCGCCGTCAGCGGCGCATTGATGCACAACAGGAGTACTACCCATATGTTAAATCTATCTGAGTGGAATAGGCTCAGATAGTTAACTTCTCCTGCCTCTTCAAGTTTGTCAAGTGCACCGGGTGAATCTCCTTTGCCCCAAAGTTCAAGCACCTGGGAAATAGTACCACCGGCATCCTGCACCTTGATTGCTTTGAGGTCGGTTATCGCGCCTTCTGGGTCACCTTTCTGCCATCGCTCTATCGCTTTCGGAATAGTCCTGTTGACATTTTGTGCGGCTGATGCAAGGGTTGATCGGGCACCAGACATACCATTCACTTCTTTGAGGTTAAGCGCCGCCGGGATAGCGATGAATGACAAAGCGATAATCATAAAACCCTGAATCATATCGGTGCGTATTGCCGCGATGATCCCGCCCCAGTAGCTGTAGATTATAAAAACCGCCGTGCTCACGAATAAGATACCGAAGAACCAGAACTCGCTTTCTGCCGTCGTTGCTTTGCCCATCATACCCTGGACGGTGCGGGTTGTAGCAAGCAGAACGCCCGCTAAGAAAACGATCATTCCCGCCGCCGCAACGATGATATACAAAACACTGGCCGCCCTGCCGAAACGCTGCCGGAAGAAATCGGCCATTGTCAGGCACCGCATCCGCCGGATTATTGGCGCGATAATCCAGTAGAAAGGTGTCCCGAACAGCCACATCCACGAGACCCAGATACTGGACGCCCCGCTGACGACGGCCTGGCTCATTACGCCGGCGACGTTACCTGGATGTGTGCCGGCGCCGAAGGCGTGCATTATCATCATCGGCACCCCGAACTGCCGGTTTCCTAAAAGATAGCCTTCCTGGTTGTGAATGCCCCGCTTGCTCCACCAGCCCATAAGTAGCATTCCGGCAAAGTATGCTGCAAGGACAATCCAAATCGCGTAGTGCAGCCCAAGAAATTCCATGTTAAGCCCCTGTGAAGTACGACCGTTAGAATTTGTACTTTATGATTAATACCTCATAACAAGCGAATTTGTGGATGGTGAGCAGAGAGTGGCAGCCTCATCCCGATTTCGTTTATCGGGATGGGGATGGTAAATGCTATGGAAACCATCCCCAAGCTGCGCTTGAGGCTGCCACCCAAATGCGTATATACAATCTACAAATTCATGCATTACAATCTATTAGTATCAAACTTGCCGATTCGCAAGTTAGAAAGTTTTGATGGGAACTTCCGCTCCCGCTTTTTCAGCCGAGACGTATGCGCTGTATATCGTCGAGATACAATCGGCGGCAAGGTTACTGGTCGTCTCTAACGCATCGCCGTATGCGATGGTACGATAGAACGCCTCAATCTCCTGCGGGTATCCCGTGAACCAGTCCTCGTCCGGCGAGGGATTCGACCAGCCTTGTTTCGTGCCGGTCTTTTCCACGACGTAAATATCTTTGAAATAAGCTTCAACCGGATTGTATGTCTGCATCGCCGTGTTCGGATTGATATTGCAGACGGTCCGGTGATTGTTAGCCGAGACCTGGAGCCAGTTGTGGATGCCGCCAACTAATATATCTGATGCGAAGATGTCGGCAATCGTGCCATCCTCGAAGACCACGTGCATGAGGGAAAAGTCATCGATATCGTGGTAGTCGCAGCGTATATGCCCCTTGTCCTCGAAGCCGGGCAGCCGGGTGATTGCGTGCGTGCGAGCCGAGACGGCCTTCGGCAGAATCGGTTTGCCGTTTCTGGCGTTGCCTTCGACGCGTTTGAGATAAAGTGCCGCCGTAAGCGGATGGCAGCCCTTGCCTATCATCACACCGCCGCCGGAGAACTTCCAGTAGGCGTACGTAGTCGCGTGCGAGCCTGAGTGGGCTTCTTCGCCGTAGATCCAGAGGATCTGGGCGCCGGTTTTTTCGATAATCTCGCGCTCCTTCTGAATTGAAGGAGCGTATATCCAGTTCTCGGCGTAGAGAATCTTTGCTTTGCTTTGCTTCTCGGCAGCCAGCATCCGTTCAATGCTCGCCAGGGAATGATCCAGCGCATCGGCCTTGGGGAAAGTATCGCCATTGAAATCTTCCGAGCCGTCGCCGAAGTAACCCGTGAGCGGTTTTTCCACAATAGCGAACTTGTCCCGTTCGAGAGCCGCGATTGCAATCGGTTCGTGAGCCACGGGCGGCGTGCAGACGTGAATGACATCCACCTTGTCGAGAAGCTCTTCCAGACTGTCGAAGGCACGGATCCCACGCTGCCTGGCGTACGATGCCGCTTGTTCTTTGTCCGTAGCGAATACTCCTACGACCTCGACGTTTGTGCCGTGCACTTTTTTCAGACATTCGAAATGGAACGTCGCGGCAAAACCCGCACCAATAATTCCCGTACGAACGGTTTTCTTTTCCATCTACGCTTTCCTTTCCGAAAAGGTTTATTCGTATCGTGCTCATAGTCCTTTTGACTAATCAAAAAGACTATGAGCTTGTATTTGGACGATCCTTCTGTTGCTGTTGGCGCTGACGGATGTCACTGATCGATAAAGCACCCCGCGGTCCGATTCGGCTGCCGAATATTTCTATCCCTCGCAGGCGTCCCCGGAACTGCCTGTCCTTGCCGGCCTGATGGATGCTTTGGTTATAATTGCCTATTGTAAGTGTGCCGCTGCCTTTGCCCGTTGGGCCGCGAGAATAGCTCATCGTCTTGTCAAGCGCTGCAGGGCTGTCCGCATCGCCGAAGTACCAGCGGACATTATCCTTTTGCTTACTCCCGTCATAAGTGACGGCAAAGAACGTCCATTTGCCGATGCGGAGTCTGTTTGGCGAGCTGTCATTACGAATTCCGTCGGGCCATTCGTTTACGGCCAGCCTCAGCCGGCCGTCCTTTAGATGGACCAGGTCAAATCCAGAACGATTGTATTTCAGGTTGAACGCAATGCGATTGCCTCCGCTTCCGATATTCAAACTCGTCGGATTCGCCCAGCCGAGTATTGTAAACGATCGCAATTTCTCCAGCGATTCAACGGGGCCGTCACCTACCGAAAGCCATTTCCACGGCTCACCGTCGCCGAAATCATACGAGCCGTCGTTGCCGCGTCTAACTTTTCCGTGCAATTGGATTCCTGAACTCTCGCCACGTTCGAATCCCACTCTGACGATTGGCGTCCCGGCATTCCTGTCGACCGCAATTCCGAGTGGCATACTCGAAGAAAGCCCATCCTGTGCCGTGACGGTTAGTATAGCCGTATAAAGACCCGGCTCTCTATAAGTGTGAACTGGATTTCTTTCGGACGAGGAGCTTCCGTCCCCGAACTGCCATTTGCATTGCAGGTCTGTCGACGCCGAGAATTGAACTTTCAGAGGAGCGATGCCCTCGATTGGGCTGGCGGAAGCTTTAACCTCCGGCCTGATTTTCTCACCCGGCCCATAGACCGACAAGCGGAGAAGATAGTTGGGCTTTGGCGGAGTAAAGCGGAACTTGCCGGGCGATGCGCTGCCGAGAGAGGTGATCGTCATATTCCACGTGTCGATCCCATCAACCTTGTATGCACCCAGGCTGGGCAACTCCAGACTCAACGGCTCGGACATGGTCGAATAGACGAAGTAGAGTTCCCCTTCTTTTGAAAGCGTGTAATTGCCGCCGGGAAGCTCGCCCGGAACCATTTCGTCAAAAGGCGCCGGCCCCATAATTTCCTTCAGAAACGCAATCCTGGCCGGGCTTTGCCCATGCAGTACCGAGCCTTTCGACCACCAAAGAATATCTTTCGGATGTTTGTAAGTCTCGCCGTGCCCTACATAGCAGCCTGCAATCGTACCCATCCAGAATCTATGCACCATCTCCTTCGCGGTGATATTACCCCAACCCTGAGGAACGTTGCCCTCGTATTTACACTCATCGTAGATGATCGGTTTTTGGTATTGGTCGCGCCATTGTCGTGCCCTGGCAAGGTCGGAACTCTGGATGCTGGCATGTGTCACCCATGCTTTGGTGTGGTCGTAAAAGCCCCGGCAATTGTGAATACCTCGCAAGCGATCGTAGGGATCGTACTTCCGGACGATTTGAAAGAAACGGTCCCAGTCCGCCATCTTCTTGGACTTCATCAAATCGTACTCATTAGCGAACGACCACCACACATTGCGATAGGCGGCCAGCCGGGCCACGATGTAACGCAGATACCGGTCGTTGGTTTCGGCGTCCATATTCGCGTAGCCCCAGCGATCGTAGGGGTGAAAGAGAATAAGATCGGCTTCGATTCCCAAATCACGCAGATCCCCGACACGCTGTTCGAAATGCCGGAAAAATTCGGGATTGAAACGGCTGTAATCCCAGTTCTTGAGCGGCTTACCCTCGAACGGATAGAACTCAGGCTCATTCTTATTGTATGTGTAGCTCTTGGGAAAGACGCACATTCGCATCTTGTTGAACGGCGCATCTTTGAGCGTGGAGAGCGTCTGCTGCTCCATCTCGTTTCCCTGATGCGCCCAGGCATAGCAGGTCGTACCGACCTGAAAATAAGCCGTGCCGTCGGCGTATGCAAGATGCCATTTCTTGTGCACACGGACAGGGCCATGATTACCCGGCGAAGGTTCTACGCAGGCAAATTTACCTTCTTTGCCGTTCAGTTCCCTGCGGTTGCTCCTGGTGGTATATGACCACACACCCGGTTTGTCCGGCATGAACCGAATACGGTAAATGCCGTTTCCATCGTAGAATCCTTCCGGCTTAAAAACCCGTTCATCCTGCCTGAACTCGCCGCTGAGTCGCACATCGACAAAGGGATTGCCTCCGGAAGGCCCCTTGACCGCCAGTTCAAAAATTCCCCAGCGCTCGACGGTCTTTGAATCGGGTTCGGCTTCAGTGATCGCCGGAACCGCTAAAATTACCGTAATAGCCAAGACCATAATCATAACGCATACTTGATTCAATGGTCTTGGCCACATTATAGGTCTTTCTTACACAGGTCGAGGTTAACTGAGCAAATCTAAGGGTAAGAAGGTATCGCCGTGCTTATCGCCGGCTGCCTTGAGACGATCACGAACTTTTGCAAATGTGTCGTAAAGAATCTGCGGCGTATCGGAAACCTTCTCTCTGTAAATCTTCTCGACGCGGTCAAGCTTGGCGAGATTCTCCGGGATTCGTATTGTAAACTGCCGGTCGTAATCGTCCTTCGTGTAATCCTCGCCGAGATGATCTTTAAAGAGTTTCTTCAGATCCTCATAGATTGGGATCATGCCCGTCGGCGTTTCGATTGTCTCAACCTCGCCGTTAACGCGAAGCTCAGCCCACAGGATCCAGACGAGCTTATCAGCCATTCCGTTCAAGTATTTGCCTTCTTTGTCCTTGAGGAAGTAATTGACCGAGAAGATAAGGGGCGGATTCTCGATACCATCGGCGAAATCCAGATTGTTCTGAATATATTTGCCGAGCGGAATCGAGAGGAAGTCGAGATTCGACATCAGGTTAAAGGTTCTGACGCCCTCTTTGCCGAGCGTGGCGGCGGTTGTTTCCGATTCGAGGCACGCACCTTTGATAAGGATACCCTCGGCCCAGCTAAACGCCTGCTCGACGGGAACCCATGTATCGCTGTCGCGTCCGCCGTAGACAATGCCGCCGACCGGCACACCATTGGGATCGTCAAGCATGGGATCGCGATTGCTAAGGTCCGGGATGTTCAGGCAATAGCGGGCGTTTTTGTGCGAAGCGGTGATTTCGTTGCCGTTAGAGTCCTTTTTGCCTTTATGCCACTTGCCCGAGTGGTTGGTTCCCTCTGTCGGCAATTCGCTGCCCATGCCGAGCCAGTGCGGTTTCTTTGCATTGCCGACCAGGATATTGGAGAAAATAACCTCGTTTGGGCTTGTGAGGGCCTCGTGGATGATAGGGTCGTCTTTTGCTTTGACATCGCGAATGATTCCGAAGATGCCCTTTTCAACATTGACAGAGCGTATTTCACCGCCCTTTTTGCGGAAATAGGCGATGTCGTCACCTACGATGGTCTGTCCTGGCAGCATCGAGGTTGAAGTCTTGCCGCAGGCTGACGGGAACGCGCCGGCAAAGTATGTTACCCGACCGCCCGGCCCGTGGGCGCCGAGGACAAACATGTGCTCGGCGAGCCAGCCTTCCTTCGAGGCCTTTTGGATTGCTAATCGTAAAGCCAGTTTCTTCAGACCTATGGTGTTGCCGCCATACTGGGTATTGACGCTGTAAACCATGTTTTCTTCGAGGTCCATATAGACGCGGCGCTTGTCGATATTCTTGCTGACAAAGTTTTCAAGCTCGCCCTCGGAGTGGATGAATCTGAAGAAATCGGGCGATGAACCGATTTTTTTGAACTGTTCATAGCCGGGCCGATAGAGAATCGTTTCGCTGTGAGCCACGTAGGGTGAATCGGTGATTTGAACGCAGGGAATCGAGAAATCCGAATCGAGCGGGCCCAGACAGAAAAAACACACCAACATTTCCCGGCCGACCATCGAGTCTTTCAGGAAGGATCGTACTTCTTCGACACCGGCCTGCTTTTCAACGGAATTGAGACTGGCGCCTAAGTCCGAGCCGGCCGGCAGCAAATACTTTGTCCGGGCCTTGTCGCGGGCCTGGTCGTTATAGCCGTCAAAGTGACACGTATGGCCGGCGACATCCAGCGGAATTTCTTCACCGTTCTTAATCGCCAGCTCGCGAATATAAACTCTGTCTTCGTCAGAATCGGTGCAGACGAAAACAGACGCGGCCCCGGTCAGTTCAATCGCATCGGCGATAAATTCGTGCATCTTCGGATTATCCAGGGCCATGAGCCTGTCATAGTTTTCTGTTGTCAGCTTTTCTTTCAATAATTCTTTCACATTACTCATTTACAAAAATTACCTCCATACGAGTTAATAAAGTCGGTTCAATGTTTTCTTTGGTTTCCAGAGTTATCATTTAGGTTGATTATTACATGAAAGAGGGTGGATGTAAACAGGAAATTTCTCCGACGACAGGACAATTCAGGAAGCAGTATCCCTTTTTCGCGTTGAGAGCAGGATTAAGTTTCTTATCGCTTCGGTGTTTCTTGCCGCGAGCCATCGCTTCTCGAAGTCCTTCTCCTGGGCGACCTGGGCAACGGCCATCAGGGCCCTGAGATGATAATTCCTCTCATCTCTGCTGCCGGCCAGAATGAACATGATTTTGACAGGATCGGGAGCGTGCGGAAAGTTAATGCCGTCACGGGCGCGGATGAGCAAGACGTCGAATTTATGTTCCCCCTCGACCACGATGTGCGGGATGGCAAAGCCCGGCTGTACGACTGTACCGCCTTCTGCTTCACGATGGAGGAATTTCTCGAAAAGAACGTATTCATCAGTCCCTAATCTCTCGGCCAGAATCGCCGAGAGTTTGCGGAAGATGTCTTCGGCGCTGATTTTGCCTTCGATATCCACGATTTGGCATTCCCGGATGAGCTTGTCGAATCTATCCTCGATAACATTATCCCGTTCCAGTAAAATATCGCGAAGCTCGTTTTCGAGAGTTACCGATTTGAGCTCTCTGTCGGTTACGCGCTCGACCACGTGCATTACCGCTGAGGCCCTCGTAACCCGCTTGTTAACATACAGCCAGAACCAGGCTGCGCTCAAGCCGATAAAACCAGCCGTGATCGATAACGGCACCCATCCCATATCAATGATCAAAGCACCGTAAGCGATGATCGCGAAGATATGAATATAGGGATACAGCGGCGATTTGAACTTCGGCCGGTAGCTTTGTATCCTGCTCTCTCGCATTATGATCACGCTGGCATTGACGAGAATGAAAAGGATGATCATTAAGGTCGAGGCGGTCTTAACCAGCACTACAATGTCAAGAAATATAATGGCGGCGATC
This sequence comes from uncultured Phycisphaerae bacterium, assembly GCA_965372295.1. Lineage (GTDB taxonomy): Bacteria > Planctomycetota > Phycisphaerae > Sedimentisphaerales > Anaerobacaceae > JAFGPJ01. Next base: position 458 of record CBDVBU010000097.1, on the reverse strand, counting down.
ATAAATCCGCCGGTAAGAAGGATACTTGTGTGCGGTGTAGTGAATCGCTCGTTGACGCGGGCCAATACCGGCGGCAATAGCTGGTCCCGGCTCATCGCCATCGGACAGCGGGAGGCCGCCAGGATTCCACCGTTGGCCGTTGTGACAAAGGCTGCCACGGCCGCCAGACCGAGAATGGCAAAGCCTGCGGATCCCAGGAACTTACCGGCCGCCAGGGATATCGGCATCAGACTGCCTGTAAGTTCCGGGCCGTCCACAAGGCCTACCGTCACAGTAATAACGGCGATGTAAAACAAGGCAACGACAGCCCAGGCCAAAAGCATCCCCAACGGCAGATTCCGGCCGGGATTCTTAACTTCTTCGGCAATACTGGCGACTTTTGTCAGCCCGCCAAAACTCACAAAAACCAGTCCCGCTGTAGCAAAAACATCGAACCAGCCCTTATCGAGAAATCCTTT
>CBDVBU010000096.1:0-9874 GCA_965372295.1 uncultured Phycisphaerae bacterium | reverse complement strand
ATTTTGTTATGTTATTATCATTGAAGGATTTGCTGTGGCATTCGACTCAAAATCGGACAATTTGAGTTAAAAAAAGCGGCCGTATGCGATTGTGCATAAGACCGCTTGTAAACAACCGAAGCAAGAATAACCTATACGTGAATAAACTACAAACACGTACTGTGTTCTATAAGCGGGTTGAATACCCGATAAACGCCGTATTAGAAATCACGTACGATTACGGAATCCTCGCCTACCATATACTGGTCTGATCCCTGGACCTTCAGATTGTAAACCTTGCCGGTGTAGCTTCTCGTTGTGATGCTCTTGATGCCGATTGTGCCGGTCAGTGTTTTCAATCTTTGTCCGCTGGTCAGGTTCTGTGCAGCTACCCATTGCCCGCAATCGAGCATGAAGCAGTGTGCATCAACGACGCTGATGGTTTTTCCGCTATCAAGGACTATGTCACGACAAACGAACGTACCTTCATGCTCTTCTACCGAACCGATTGTCCGGCCGGCAGTGACCTGCGAAATCTGGACGAGCTTGCCGTTTACCGTCGCTGGTGTATCAGCAACGAAGCAGGCTCTGCCCTTCGGTGGTGGTGGAGCTGCGCCGCTACCGGTGCTGGCTCCGCCTACGCCATCGGTCACCAGCAGCGAATCCAATCTATCCGTCGGCTCACTTCCAATTGTCGGCATGCTACCTATTCTTATGTCTCCGCCGTCCCAGTAAGTATAAATGTTGTCATCGTTGATAGCACAGAACGAGCGTTTTTCCTGGCCGACGTGGATGTCCAGGAACAATACGTTTTGTGCATCCTCCTGATGTTCAATGGCATTGCCGATTTTAACGGATTCTTTGCCGCCATCAGGATTGAAGAGACTTATGTCTTTGGCAGATGCACCGGGAGAATCCTGCCATGGATTCCTGTCGGCTGCTACCGCCATGCCCGGCTCGCTCGATGTGGTCAGAGCATAAAGGCCGAATGGCATATGGTAGGAGTAGCTGCAATGTGTTTCCGGCTCAAGACCGAAATCCCAAAGATCGATAAGGTCCCTGTCGCCTGCGCCGTCGTTGGAGGGCTTGAACTCTGAAACCCCGGAATCGCCCTTGCAGATAAACGACTTGGGCGTTACCTCGGCGTACTTGACCAGGAGGTAGAAGCAGGACGAGATGTTTGCCGTTCCACCACTGCCGTCCGTGCCTACGCCGTAAGCTGAAAATCGATTCAGGGCGTTCCATGCAGGAATTCTTGCTTGCCACAAACTGTTCCTACCACCGGAACGAGGCAATTCATCCTCGTAATCGTTGGCGTAGATCAGCATGGCCTTGCCGATACCTGACAGGTTTGTTCCGCAGACCATTCTAAAGGCAATTTGCCTTACCCTGGCCAGCGCGGGCATCAGAATGCCCATGAGCAGTGCTATGATCGCAATAACGACCAGCAGCTCAACTAATGTAAAACCTTTTTTCTTCATCTTATTCTCCTTTTTCTTTTCGAGATTCGCTAGCCCGACCGTTTAAAATCACGCTTCGGTTTATATTTTAATAGATAAATGCCTACTGTCGCATACACATGAGACACCAAACACCCACTTTTTCTCCCGCGAATCCCATTAACTTGCCAATAATTTTCTATAACGGTCGGTCTAAATTTCTATAACCGGTTTTTACCAATTAAACTTGTGCAGTCAGTTCTTTAGTTGCGTCTTACTTGCTATTAGCCAACTCAAGGACATACATACAAACTACAAGCAAAAATTTCTCTTGGCAGGCGGGTTCTTGATATGAAATTGGGACCAAGATTATGATGACAGCTTCAGATTTATTATAAAGAACATTTCAAACCTACCTGCATCTATACTCAAATATTAGCACAAGGTTACGCTGCTGTCAACTGAATTTCGTCAAATTTTAATAGGTTCTTGAAACTTTTTTATAATTCGTGTATAATCCCTCTTTTTAATACGGAATCGTGGATATGAGCACTCAAAAAAGTTACGAAAACGAGAAAAAATTGCTAAAATATCACCATCAGAGTCATCTTTTGGCATTCTGGGAGGAGTTAGAAAAAGGCCAAAGGCAGGATTTACTTGCACAAATCCGGCGGCTGGACCTTGATAAAATAGACGTTTGGGTGAACAATTTCATTAAAAAAAATCCTGCTTCCGACACAATTAGCGGCGATTTTGTCCCTGCATTGTCCTATAATTCCACCCCGGTCGGCCCGGAACAGCAGCGTAAGTACGCCGAAGCGGTCAAATTGGGCAAGGAGTTAATATCAGCCGGGAAGGTTGCAGCCTTTGTCGTCGCGGGCGGCCAGGGAACGCGCCTCGGTTTCGACGGGCCAAAGGGGAATTTTCCTATCAGTCCTATAAAGAATAAAACGCTGTTTCGAATCTTTGCTGATTCCATCGCTGCGGCCTCGCAAAAATACCAAAACCACTGCCTCTGGTACGTTATGACCAGTCCCTCGAACCATGACGAGACTACAGAGATTTTTCGCTCGAATAACTATTACGGCTTGGGCAAGAAAAATATTTCCATCTTTCAGCAGGGAACATTGCCCAATTTCAGTTCGGACGGCAAGATCCTGCTGGAAGACAAAGCGAAAATCGCCTGCTCACCCAACGGCCACGGCGGAAGTTTTAAGGCACTTTACGATAGCGGTGCTTTGGATGATATGAAAAGACGCGGCGTGGAATTTATGAGTTATTGGCAGGTCGATAATCCCCTGATAAATATCTTTGACCCGCTTTTCATTGGCCTGCACGTTCTCGATAAGGCCGAGATGTCATCGAAGGCATTGATAAAATCCGGCCCGAAAGAAAAGGTCGGCAACTTCTGCCTGGTTGACGGCAGGGTAACCGTTATCGAATACAGCGATCTGTCCGATGAGCTGGCCGAGAGACGAAATCCTGACGGCTCGCTGGTCTTTGAGCTTGGAAGTATTGCTATCCATATCATCAACCGCACCTTCGCTGAAAAATTGAACGCCGATGATTTCTCTTTGCCGTTGCACAGAGCGGCAAAAAAAGTCCGGCGCATAAACAAGAAGGGAAATGCAGTCGAATCCGACGGCATAAAACTGGAGAGCTTCGTTTTTGATGCGCTGCCGCTGGCCTCGAAATCGGTCATATTACAGACGATTCGGAGTGAAGAATTTGCCCCTACGAAAAACGCCACCGGCGTCGACAGCGTTGAAACCACAAGGCGGATGATGACCGCACGTGCCGCCGACTGGCTCGAATCTGCGGGTGTCGCTATCCCCAGAAAACCGGATGGCTCGGTCGATTGCCTCCTCGAAATCGCCCCGAGCTTCGCTCTGGAAAAAGAAGACATCAAAGAGAAGCTGAATCAAATACCGAAAATCAAGCCAAAATCTAAAGTGTACATATCTTGATAATATTTCCTACAAGGAGAATCGTCATGCGGTCTGAAGACACAGGTATTTCCCGCCGTGAATTTCTTGTCGTATCCACAGGAGCCGGTGCAGGATTGGTCGGTTCGAAAAACTCCGCCAATGCACAACCCGGAGGCTCTACGCACGAAGGCAGCCGTATCCGTGTTGCTGCATGTCAAATACTCACATATTCCGACCTGGAAAAGAGCGTTCAAAAAATAATACAGTGGATGAACTCGGCTTCAGAAGACGGCGTTGACGTGGTAGTCTTTCCCGAGGCGTGTTTGTGCGGTTATCAGGGAGACGATAACTACTGGAAAAAAGCAAATCCTAAAGATTTCGAAAATGCCGAGCTAAAAATTGTGGCGGCTTCAAAGAGTCTGGAGATCGCAGTCGTTCTCGGTACGGCGCATTGGGAGGCAGGGCAGCTCTTCAACAGCCTGCTGGCAATTGACAAAGGGGGCAAGGTACAGGGCAGGTACGCCAAAACTCATTTAGCAGAGAGATGGCCGGGGCTCGTTCCGGGCAAAATATTACCCATTTACACCCTCGCCGGTGTTAAATCCTGTTTTATAATCTGCCACGATGTCAGGTATCCTGAACTTGTCCGGCTGCCTGCTGCTGCAGGAGCCAGGATATGCTACTTCATCAGCAATGAAAGCCCTCTGACCAAGGAGCACAAACTCTCCGCTTATCAAGCAATGCCGATAGCACGGGCCACAGAAAACGGAATCTTTTGTATAATGGCTAATGCACCCGCCGACCCGGAGAATATAAACGCGCCAAATCAATCTCACGGAAACAGCAAGATTATTCACCCCGATGGAAACGTAATCGCAGAGGCGGGGTATTTTGAGGAAAGACTGGTTATCGCGACGATCGATATTGGCCAGGCAACACGAGGCATCGCCCTTAGAGCGGTAAAGGACGATACGATACTAAAAGACTGGCTTAACAGGGGAGTCTGGCTTGTACAAGTCGAATCGCAATAGGCAAAATACCTCGATCTGATCGTTACGACATTCGTTGTCTACTTAGTATAGAATCGAAGAACAGTCTCCGTCGTGTACTTTTGTCCCGGAAAGAGGACTACGGACGGGAAGTCGGGCTTATTCGGCGAATCCGGGAAGTGCTGTGTCTCCAGGCAGAATCCGTAGTTCTTCTGATATACTTTGCCGGCTTTACCCGTTACCGAACCATCCAGGAAATTGCCGGTATAGAACTGGACGCCCGGCTGATCGGTATGAATCTCCATAACCCGTTCGCTCGTCGGCTCGTACACCTTTGCCGCCAGAGCCAGAGCGCCGCCGCCGCTGTTAAGCACGTAATTATGGTCGTATCCGCCCTCAACCTGCCCGATCCGGGAGCCAATAGTCATCGACGTAGTAAAATCCATCGGTGTATCCTTGACGTTCCTGTTTTCCCCGGTCGGTATCAGACCTTCATCGACGACTGTGTACTTATCGGCGTTGAGCATAAGCTCATGGCCGAGAATATCACCGGTCCCCTGCCCGGCAAGATTGAAATAACTGTGGTTCGTCAGATTTAGAACAGTCTTCTTATCTGTCTCGGCATCGTAGCTGATCTTTAGTTCATCATCTTCTGTCAGAGTATATGTGACGCTACATGCAAGGTTGCCCGGATAGCCTTCTTCGCCATCCTCGCTGATATAACTCAATTTGACCACTGCTTCGTAATTCGTGGCATGTGCGTCTTCATGCCTCCACACTACTTTGTCAAAACCCTTTATTCCACCATGCAGATGATTCACGTCGTTGTTTGCCGCCAGTTTATACTCAACGCCGTCGAGCTTAAATGCCGCCTTTCCGATACGATTGGCATATCTGCCGACGATTGCGCCGAAATAGGGGTGCTCTCCGAGATATCCGTCAAGCTTATCGAAACCGAGCGTAATATCGGCTAAATTTCCATCCCTGTCCGGGACCTCCAGCGAGACTAAAATCGCTCCGTAGTTCATTATCCTGGCCCTGACACCATTAGGATTAGTCAGAGTGTATAAGCCAACCTGTTTACCATCGGGGGTTTTTCCAAAAGATTTGTTTCTGTCAACACTCATTGGTCTGATCTCCTTAGCCTCAGGCTTAGCTTCCGGTTCTTTTACGGTTGCATCCTTTTTTTCACAACCGGACATCGAGATTACAACTACCGCCAAAACCAGCTTAATCCAAACTCTCGCTTTCATCTTAATACTCCCTACTAAAAAATTTGTGCTCCTACTGACCACTCATACAGGGGGTTTTCATAAACCGCCCCTGATAATATGGACTTTAACAGCAGCAAAATCAATTGTCAAAAAAAATTTATTCAAACAATATCAGGCAATGTTAATATCTTTCAAAAATTTCAAATCTCAAATCAAATCAGCCCCGCCATCTCAGAAGGTGCAAGTGGACGTACGGCTCGATAATGTAGTTCTGCGGACTTTAGAGCGTGTGTGAGAAGTGGCACGGGCATCTTGCCCGTGCGTTTCACGGGCGGGAGCGCCCGTACGTGTTTAGCCTGCCTCTGGCATTCGCGACCATCCCCAAGCTTGAACCCCGTCGGGACCAGCGGTCTTTTTGCGTGTGGCAGCCTCGTCCCGATTGTCGTTTATCGGGATGGGGATGGCTTTCCCCTGGCTAAACACACATGGGCAAGATGCCCATGCCACGACAAGACGGCTTCTAACACACGCTCTTAGAGAAAGAGCCGGAATGTTGCTATCAACATGTCAGCAAAGTAAAGACGGTCGTCGAGGCAATTTCCTCTGACTTCAGGGCATGGGCCTTGCAATTGTGGGAATTCTTGCCACATTGATTTCCGGCGTTACACCGTTTTCCAACCTGATTTGACCGGGTGTCGTGAGAATCCGCTGCTTTTTCAGTCCACGGACTGATATTCGTGTTGGTCGTGTTCCGCAGGAGACTGCCTGGCAATATTTATCAGCACACCAACCGCAGCGGCCGACAGCAGCATACTCGTTCCGCCGGCACTGACAAACGGCAGAGGAATCCCTTTCGTCGGCAGAACAACTGTCACGACGCCGATATTGAGCGCCGCCTGAATGGCAATCGCCAGAACAATCCCGCCGGCCAGAAGCCGGCCGAAGCGATCCCGGCAGCGAATGACAGCGAGGATTCCCAGCCCGATGAACATCATGAACAGTAAGATCACCGCCGCGTTTCCGACGAAACCAAGCTCTTCGCCGATAATCGCGAAAATGAAATCTGTAGTATCCTCCGGCAGATGCCCGTATTTGCAGATTCCCTTACCTAATCCTTTGCCCCACAGTCCGCCGGAACCCAGGGCAATCAGTGACTGGTTTGCCTGATAGCTGGCCGAACCCGTCCACTTCTCGGGATCCAAAAAAGCGCCAATTCGCCGCATTCGACTGGGCGAGCTAATCAGCATAAATGCAAAAGCAGCGGCGCCGAACGGCAGGGGTGTCAGAATATGCCACCATTTAACACCTGCTATTAATAACATCAAAAAAGACAAAAGCGCGATAAACGCCGCCGTACCGAAGTCTTCGACGATTACAAGCGCCACGACTACGCTAACGACCAAGCAGACCGGCACAAACCCTCGCCAATATAGCCTGATGCCATCCCGAAATTTATCGCATACGGCTGCAAGGAAAAAAAAGACTGCCCATTTTGCCAGCTCGGACGGCTGGAAACTCACAGATATAGGTCCAAGCGGTATTTTCAGCCAGCGGTAATGCTCGTTTATCGGTGGAACAAATCGCGGGAACGAGGGGTATAATCGCTGTGATAAAACGATGGCAAGCAGCACGATACTCAGGACCAGCAGATAAATAGTCGGATTTCGCAACCAGCCGTTGTCGAGGCTCAGTCTGCGATAGTTAAAGCAAGAAAAGAAGTACATAATTAAGCACGCCAATGGGAAAAACAGTATCTGCCGCATGCTGGCGTATTCGTAGAACCTCTGCAAGTCTATCTCCTGACCGACATTAGCGCTGGCCGAGAAGACAAAGACCGTACCGATAGCCATCAAAAGAACGACAACCATTGCGAGACTGTCGGAGACCGGATTATTTCTCATCGTTAGAATCATTCAATCATGTCCTACTCTCAGAGACCTTCTTGAATATATTTTCGGCTTTCTCGGGCCAATAACAGTAAAAATTGATTGATGACCGGCGTTAGGTAAACTAATGAAACATTATGGCTTTAGCGAAAACTTCTGTGCCCGCTTGCCTTGAATGTCACCAAGGTAAAGATTGCCCTGCGAATCTACGGCGATGCCGTGGACCCAATCGAGCTCGCCCGGCTTGCCGGGCGGTACCGCCGTCTTCGGTAGTGGAACCCGCAGCAAAACCTCGCCCTTCAGACTCAGTTTCATGAGTACCTGATCCGACGGTGGAATAACAATATGCTCATCTGTCCCATCCTTCTTCACGCAAGAAGCACCGCAGACCCAGAGCTCATGGTTCTTCGTTAGCCAAAGGCCCCATGGTATAACGATGTTTTCCCACACGGCGAGCAGCTTGCCTCTGGTATCGAAGACCTGGATGCGAGCGTTTTCGCGGTCGGCGACATAGAGCCGTCCCCTGGAATCGGCCACAATCGAGTGGGGCAGGGCGAACTGGCCCGGTTCGTCGCCGGCCCGGCCCCATTCGTTTACGTACCTGCCGTTCGCATCGAAGTGGACGATTCGCCTGTTACCGTATCCGTCCGTGACAAAGATATCGCCGGATGGGAGAACGGCCATGTCAGTCGGCTTGTCGAAATGTCCCTGGTCGGCGCCGACGACACCAGGTTCACCGAGCGTCAACAGCAGCTTGCCTTCGGGACTATGCTTGCGCACGACATGATCCTTGATATTTGCGGTCCAGATGTTCCCCTCCGGGCCAATCCTGATGTAATGAGCGCCGCTGAAATCTCCCGAGTTCCAGGCGCGCACAAACGTACCATCGGCCTTGTAAACCTGCACGGCAGGCTGACTCCGGGTAAAGATGTAAACCTGATCCCGGGCATCCAAAGTCACGCCTGGCATCTGGTCCCATTCGAAATTCTCCGGTTTTTCAGGCCAGGTAGCGTCAACGACGTAGCGTAACGTGCTACTATCCTGCTGATTTATGGGCGGCTGCGCACATCCGGGACAAAGTGAAATCAAGAACAACACTGCCAAGATGAAATTGCAAAAAGTCGAACGCATACGGCACACTCCTTTCTTTTCACCGGATCTGCCCGGATCGTGGCGAGGGCGTCCCGCCCTCGTACAGAACAAGGCCGGGACGGCCTCGCCACCAATGTTAACATTTCTACCAGTGTGAATCAAGTGTGGCAACAATCTTTGCTTTTACCAAGAGAATGGCCCTCTATCTGAAAGCCCATACCAATGGCGGCAAAGTTGAATCGCAAAGCTATGCCGGCCTATTCCGGGCGCCAGGGATTTTGATTATCACCTTTGGGCTGAAGGAATTTAGCGTCGACCTCTTTATACCATTCGTGCAGCTTGCTGCGCATCTGCTCGACGCGCTGAGGGTATTGATCCGCCAGGTCCTGCCGTTCGCCTATGTCGTTCTGCAGATCGTAAAGGTGGACTCGGCCATCCTCGAAACGTTCGATGAGCTTCCAGTCGCCCATTCGAATTGCGCCGCCGGGGAAACCGCCCTGATTGGAGTAGTGCGGATAATGCCAATAGATGGCGTCGCGATCAATACTTGTCGCGCCCCTAAGCAGCGGCACCAGCGACACGCCGTCCAAATGCCAGTCTTTCTTCAAGGGCAAACCGGCCATATCGAGGATAGTCGGGTAGAAGTCGGTACTGATTACCGGCACATCGGATTCGCAAGCGCGCTTTGTCACGCCGGGCCAGCGGATCAGGAAAGGTTCACGGATACCGCCTTCGTATAACCAGCCCTTGCCCCCGCGCAGAGGCAGATTGGACGTCGGCGAGCCTTCGCTGGTCGATAGTCCGCCGTTGTCGGACATAAGGATAACAGCCGTGTCATCGGCGATGCCAAGCTGCTCCAGCTTGTCCAGCACGCGACCGATCTGTTCATCCATGGCCTCGACCATAGCCGCGTAAATAGCGTGACATTGCCGGAGGCGCACCTGCCGCTGCTTCTCCACCGGCCAGACCTGCTCTTCCGGCCCAAATTCCCGCTCTTCGGCGTCCAATAGTCTCTGCCGTTTGGCCTGGTATTTGGCTATCAGGTCGTCCCTGCCCTGGAGCGGCGTGTGAACGGAGTAGAACGCCAGGTACAGAAGGAAAGCATTGTCTCTATATTCATCGAGCAGCCTCAACGATTCATCGGTTAATACCTTGGGCAGGTGTGAGCCTTCGGGATAATCGCTGAGCCGGGGATTATCGAAGGGTGCAAAATAGCCGCCGCGAGGCGAACCCACCGCCCAGCCGCCTACGTTGGCGTCAAATCCCTGGTTTTCAGGCCAATACTTCTCCTCGGAGCCGAGATGCCACTTACCGAGGAATGCCGTCTTGTAGCCGTGCTCCTTCAGG
>CBDVBU010000095.1:0-10019 GCA_965372295.1 uncultured Phycisphaerae bacterium | reverse complement strand
GTTGCCGGGACCTTTTATTTGGGTGGCTTTAACGAGTCGGTTGAATCTGTTAAATTTTCCACGGTAGCTTTCCCTGAACTTATTGCGTGGGATAATAGCGCCATTGCCGGCATAAGCTATACGACGAGCCTGGAAGTCCTGCAGGCTCGGATTACTACCGCTGCAGCCGTCCATATCGACCTGGTTTTCTTCCCAGTCGTCTGGATTGGCGCCGGGATTGGTTCTCGGCATACCTCGATGCCTAGTAGCCGGACATTCAAAAGCACTCTCATCACACATTCCGCTGTTAAAAAGAAAGTATGACCAGTGGATATAACCATTGCCCTGATAGCTGTAAAACTGTTTTCGTTTATCCCAGTTAGGCGTTCCTCTTTCTGCGCAATAAAGGTAAGAGTTTGGGTAAAACAGGTCGTTACCAGCGGCAAAAACCTCCATTGCCGTACCGATATTTTTTGCATTTGCGCCGCACTTAATCGCGTAGGCGCTTTGTCTTGCTCGATTAAGGCTTGGCAGCAGAATACCCATAAGTACAGCAATTATTGAAATGACTACGAGCAACTCCACGAGTGTAAAGCCCTTTACCTTAGGCTTTCCTATTAATGATTGTGTCTTCATAATAAATTCCCCTTCCTTTCTCTTGCTTAATGTTGGTTGTTAGTTACTTCTATCCAACCACTTACTGCCGGTACTACTGCCAACAAAGACTTTGTTCTCATTTTAGACCTTCTCAAGAACGATTAGATTATGTCTTTTCTTTTCCAGAGATAATACGTTCACAATGTGAAGGGAATATTAAGGAAATGCGAAAATTTGGTTAAAAACAAAAATATTTTTTTATTCTTTGGGCAGCGTTACGGAAACCTTTGTTCCGTTGTTGACCTGGCTTTCGATATGGATTTTTCCATTGTGAGCAAGAACGATGTGCTTGACAATGCTCAGCCCCAGTCCTGTTCCTCCAAGCTCCCGGGAACGTGCCTTGTCGACGCGGTAAAAACGCTCAAAAACCCTATCGCGATGTTCTTTTAGTATGCCGATACCATTATCCTGAACAGTTACGTAAATCGTCTGATCCTGTTCACACAGCGAAATTTCGATTCGGCCGGAGTCTTTTGTGTATTTGACGGCGTTATCAATTAGATTTACAAAGATCTGCTCGATTTTGCCAAGGTCGGCTTTAATTCTAAAATCGCTGCCCTTCGAGCTTACGTTCAACTTCTGCTTTTTCTCAGCAAGTGCGTGCCCAAATCCCAGTGAAACCTCATCAATGAGTTTTTTCAGGTCAAATTCGGATTTATGCACGGAGTCGTCCGACAATTCAAGCTCACTGAGGCTCAACAAATCATTAACGATATGTCCAAGCCTGTCGGCATGTTCCTTTATAATCGAGATGAACTTAGTCGCCGTTTTCTTGTCATCCATCGCCCTGTCTTCCAGGGTCTCTATATACCCCTTGATGAGGGTCAGCGGCGTCTTCAGCTCGTGAGAAACATTGGCAACAAAGTCTGTCCTCATCCGATCCAACCGCCTGAGGTTTTCCATCTTTTGCTGCAATTCATCAGCCATCGTGTTTAGTGATTCGGCCAATTCTCCCAGCTCATCTTTGCTCTTGATCCGCACCCTCCTGCCAAATTCCCCTTTGGCAATCTGCTGAGCCGTCTCTCGCATCTGCCTGATGGGAAGTGTAATACTTCTCGAAACGAAATATGCCGCGATTAGTGCGATTATAACGGCCGCAATCGCTCCGATCATTACGACTCTATATATAATCCGTATTTCCAGTTGGATTTGTGAGAGCGGCAGGGCAAAACGGACGACTCCCAGGATACGATCGTCCCGGCCAACACGTACAGCTACATACTTCATATTATAGTTGAGTGTGTCACTGAAATGTGTGCTCTGTCCGAAGCCGTTTTCAATTGCTTCGATAATTTCGAGCCTGTCGCTGTGGTTCCCCATTGAAGACGGCTCTTTTTCAGAATCTCCCAAAACCCTCCCCTGACTGTCAACCACTGTAATCCTCAAATCAAGTTTGTCGGCCAGCAGCCCGGTCTTCCGTTGAATATTTTCAAACTTGCCTTCAACTAAGTCTTTTTCCAGAATATCAGCGACTAATATGGCGTTGCTCTTCAATTCGGCAGAGATTTTCTGCTCAAAATGGTCACTCAATCTTAAACTAACGAAGAAGTTCAAAACGAAAACAACAATAAGAGTTAAGACCGCGAATGCACCGAAGAATTTCAAGACGATTCTGCTTTTCATTCACACTTCCTTAAATCGATAACCGGCGCCCCGAATCGTTTCGATGTAGTCTTTGACCGGACCCAGTTTGTGCCGCAGCGACTTTATGTGAGCATCTACCGTCCTGTCACAAACAATAGTGTCTTGACCTGCAACTGCGTCCAATATTTGGGCTCTTGAAAAAACCGCACCGGGCCGTCGGGCCATAAATTCCAACAGCTTGAATTCAGTTAAGGTCAGTGAAATCTCTTTGCCCCCGACAGTCACTTTATGCCGGGTCCTGTCGATGGTGATCTCCCCTCTTTGGATTCTATTGTTGATATATTCTCCCCGCCCCCGCCTCAAAATCGCCCGCGTTCTCGCAATCAGCTCTCTGGGACTGAAAGGTTTCGTAACATAATCATCCGCACCCAATTCGAGACCCACGACTTTGTCCGTCTCTTGCGATTTTGCGCTTAGAATAATAATCGGTATGTGTGCTACCCTGTCATCATTTTTAAGAGTCCGGCATACTTCAAAACCATCGATAATCGGCAGCATAATATCCAAAATAATCAAGTCCGGCCGTTCCTTTCCGGCCAGCACTATTCCCTCCTCGCCATTCAACGCCGAGAAGGTCTCGTATCCCTCCTCCTTAAGATTGTAATCGAGCATTTCGACAATATCTCGGTCGTCTTCGATGATCAGGATCTTACGTTTACCCATACCGGGCACCACCACCTTTCAAAATCTATGCCGAATTAACAAATCATGCCGAGACTTATTTTTATGTCTTTTATCGAGACTTGATGGCTCTACGGATTTCCTTGTTTATCCTGACACTACACCAGGCCTCGCCGCACATGGAACAATAATCGGCGGAAGCCAACGGCTTTGCCCTCATCTCTTCGCAGGCCTGGCGGTGCATTCGTTCGGCGGTTTGCGGATCGAGAGATTCGGCCAGGTGTGTTTTCCAGTCCAGATTTGTGCGGGCCGTGCTTAGTTTCTTGTCTCGCTCGGTGATGCCTTTTAAGCCCCGAGCGACGTCGCCGGCGTGGGCTGCGATTTTTGCCGCAATGACTCCGACCCGAACGTCCTCGGCATCGGGCAGACCCAAATGCTCCCTTGGTGTGACATAGCACAAGAACGAGGCGCCGTAAAAGGCGGCGGCCGTTCCGCCAATAGCCGATGTGATATGATCGTAGCCGGGCGCAATGTCGGTCACCAACGGACCGAGAACGTAAAACGGAGCGCCGTGACAAATCTCCTGCTGGATCTGCACGTTGTACTGAATCTGATCGAAAGGCACGTGGCCGGGACCTTCGACCATTACCTGGCAGCCTTTTTCCTGTGCCCTGGCGGTCAATTCGCCAAGAGTTCTCAGCTCGGCGATTTGTGCCTCATCGGTAGCGTCGGCGATCGCGCCGGGCCGCAGACCGTCACCAAGAGAAAAACAAATATCATACTCGGCCAGGATGTCACACAAATCGTCGAACATATCGTATAAAGGATTCTGCTTATTGTGATGCAGCATCCATTTGGCTAACAGCGCTCCGCCCCGACTGACAATGCCGGCCACCCGCTTCTCAAGCAGCGGCAGGTGCTCTCTTAAAACGCCGGCGTGAATCGTAAAGAAATCAACGCCCTGTACAGCTTGTTTTTCGATGATCTCCAGGATAATCCTGCCGTCGATGTCCTCGACACCTCTTTTCTCGATGACCTGGTAGATGGGCACCGTTCCGAACGGAACAGGGCATTGGGCGAGCAATTTTTCCCGGGTCTCGTCGAGGTTGCCGCCCGTGCTCAAATCCATTATCGCATCGGCGCCGGCGTCCAGTGCCGCCCGCATTTTGTCGAGTTCCGCTTCCACCGAACTGCGAATGCTGCTCGTGCCGATATTTGCATTGACCTTGGTAGTAAGTGCCCGGCCAATCCCGGTCGGTGTGAGATTGGTTTTAAGATGCTGCTTGTTCGCCGGGATGACAAGCCTGCCGGCGGCAATCTCGTCCCGAACAAGTTCGGCGTTAACGTTTTCAGCTTTGGCGACAAATTTTACTTCGTCGCTAATCGTCCCGCCTCGTGCAATTTGTAGTTGTGTTGCCATTATTTTCGATTCCGTCCCTAAATATAAAAAATCGCTCCTGCAGGAAGCGATTCGTTCTCACATCGTTTTTTTTGATATTAACCAATCACTTTCCTACGCAGGCTTCGACGCCGATTCGGCGATTGTCCTGATCAGGTTCAGAGGGTTCTCTCTCAGGCCCGCTTCTCCGCGGACCACCCCTAGTGAACTATCTCATTATAGCGTGTTACCCACGGCAGTCAAATAAATACTAACGATTGCCGAAGGTATTCTCCGCCGTCTGCTTTGTCGGAGCCTTTTCTAAGGCAGTTGGAGGAAGAGGTAAACGCCCTTTTTGTTCGAAGTCGCGATATCGGGTTTGCCGTCGCCGTTCATATCGGCGATCTCGAACTGGGTTCCGACGCCGGAGTCATCATCAATCTTGTGCGGGATATATTCGATATCGCCGTTCTCGGGGCGCCGCAGCTCGAACCAGTAGAGCACCGCCGGATCTTTGCCGCCGGGGTCCTTGCCCATGTGCGCAAAATATCGCTTGCCCGTAACCAAATCTTCAATGCCGTCGCCGTTGACATCGACCAGGCGTATCGCGTGCGTCTGAGAAAACTCCTTGAATATCTCGTGCTGCTCGAACTGCGGACCGTCCGCGCCGGGGATTTGCTCGAACCACCAGATGCCGTAATTATGCGCCGAACTGGTAATGACATCGCTGTCACCGTCATTGTCAATATCATAGACGAGCAAATCGGCACAGTCCGGGCCGAGCTTGGCGGGGTGAAACTTCCAGTTCTCGCGCGTGCGTTTTCTGGGCACCTGCCACCACCCTTCTTTGATGAGTACATCGCATCGTCCGTCGCCGTTGACGTCGCCTGCGCCGAGGCCGTGGCTGTATTTCTCGGTTCCCGGAGCATTCGGGCCGGCAGCGATAAGATGCATGTCCCACAGACCGTCGAGGTTCTTGGGCACGCCGAACCAAGCCATCTGACCCTTGGGCCGAACGGCAAAAACCGGCACAGGTTTGCCGTCGCCCAGCAGATCGACGAAGATCGGAGTTTCGTTGCAGGCGCTTTTGACAACCATTCGCTCCTTCCAGTGGCCGGGCTTGTTCTTCGGATTCTCGTACCACAGGCACGGCCCGTCCGGCAGGCCGATGACAATCGAATCGATCCAGCCGTCGCCGTTTACATCCTGGGCGAAGTTGGCGAAACAATTGCTGTAGCCTTTTGTGCCGTCGTACTGGCCGACCTTACGGACTTCGTGCATTTCCCAGTTCGGCGCTGCGTACCAAACGTCGCCGGTCAGGATATCCAGCTTACCATCGTGATTTACGTCCCCAACTGCGATTCCCTCGGCTCGAAATGTTTTGTCTATAACTATTTTCTCAAAGCGCACTTCCTCGTCGGCGGCTGCTGAGATATTGCACAAAAACGCCGATATGACCAATAGAAATACCCATTTTGTCTTCATAATGACCTCCATCTTATATAGTACATCGTTCTTCGTTCAGAGTTCTCCGTAAGGAGCCCTTAGGACTGCGTTACTCAGAACGCAACACTGTATTATAACGTTTTTTCTCAACAACGAAGCTTTTTTTGTTGACTCTTCGGAAAATCCTGACAATAATATATCAAGATGGCGCAGAAGTAAATCCCGCCGGGATAAGGTGAAGAACGAATGGATCTGCAAGGTATTCGTGAAGCATTACGACGTCAGCCGTTTGAGCCGTTCAGCATTTGTTTAGCGGACGGACGGTCGCTGCCCGTCCCGCATCCGGAAATGGTCGCCATCGGCAAACGGCGCATCATCGTCGTGAAGCCAGACGATGCGTGGTCTGTAATCGAGCCGCTGCTGATTGTCTCGTTGGATTATGACGGCAAACACCGCTCTCGTACAAATCGACGCAAACGTGGCAATGATTAACGGCTTAATTCCGAGAACTTTATCCTCATCATCACAGAAAAAAGCACGCGAAATTGTAGACCATTTTACCTTACAACGAAGAAATATTTATGGTATCCCTCGATTTCCTGAATTTGGCTCGGCAAAGGCATCATATAAAAAACTTGCAACCGCATCAGACCACAGAAAACGTAATAGTCCCGGAGTTACACCTTGAGTTTGAGCGGCCTGCGAAGCAGCACAGCCTAATTGTGACAAGGAACTTTCTAATGCGAGGTAGATATCCCGCCAGGTTTGATAGTCCATTTCCGAATCCCATTCCCCAGTACGATACAAGCGCAATTCCTGATTTGCGCGTTGTTGGTCTCCATCGTGTTTTTGTAGCAGATGGGCCCAAATAGTGCGGACATTTCCAACCCAATAGTCGTCCGGTTTAAGCATCATTGCGATTTCGGAACCAACGCCTATTTTAAGGTAATTTATTGAATCATCATAGATCAGTTTGGGCAGATGATGTGCATTTGGACATTGTTCAATTTTGACGGCGAGATCAAAGACGGCTTCTTCTGTCGATTCTGCCAATATTCTTGGGCCGAGGCCGTGCTCTGCAGCGCTGTAGTTTCCGGCAGCATCAGAAATACCCAATGCAAGTTGGATATAATCAAGTATAGCGCCATTATCGAAAAGGCGACGGAGTTCCAAGTGGACGCGTTCGCGATGTAAGTAGTGTTCTCGAACGGCATGCATGTCAAGATCTTCAGCGGTTGCCATGGATCATCCCCTTTCTTTATAAACCTAACATCATAATATACAAAACGATCCAACCTATGAGACAGGCAAAGTTGAGCACTTACGATATAAAGATGGATTGTCAACCTAAGATGTCTTACAGGATCACAGCAATCTGCACGAAAAATAATTCCTGATCCCTTTTCTCTACACGTTACCATTGCCAGCCTTCTTTTTTTCTACTCTGTCAACATGAAACGACGCTCCTCGATTTTGAACTATAAGCTTATCGCATGCCCAATCTTCACAGTACCAAACAGTCTTGCCGAATTTTCTCTCATATTCTTCCGGAAATGGGGTAGGGAATGCAGTGACTTTAAAATTGTTGGCTTTCCCGTGTTCTATCCAACCATCGCTTTTACAGAATGGAATCATAATTTGAAATAAAAAATTAGTCGTTGCAACAACAAACCACAAAGCGGGCATTTCTGCGCCAGCATCGTTTCGCTTGCAAATCATAACCTTTCCGATTCTGTATGGATTTAAGCCTGGCGTAAAGGCATACAAAACAGGAAACTTATCAATATTTAGGGCAGTCTTGTTTAATAACCATAGTATTGTATTCTGACATTCAGATAATAATTCTTCGGGTAAAACAGAAATCGCTGATTTAACAAAAGCTTGCGCCGCTTGAATAGGAATATATGGTTGAGTTTTCATTTCCACAGGTATTTTAAAAGTTCCAGAGTTACCTTCTTTTATATTCACTGTGGAGGAATCTGCGTTTACAAATAATTCCATACCCTTATCACCTCTTGATGCAATGAATGTGTCGGATTTATATTTAGGAGTACCTTTCTTGCCGCGCATCTGACAAAGACTGCGCATTGGTCCGAACCATTTAGATAGGTGATCTTCGTACTCTCGGGCAAAAAACTCATTACAGATATCGCACTCATTCATTGAAATCAGGCTCTTGTTCCCAAGAAATTCTGGTATTGCATGTGCTTTTTTTCTAAAACTCACCTCCGGCTTTGACTTCCCACAGAACCGACACTTCCTCTCGTTGCCATTCTTATGGTCATAAAGTTTAATAGGAACTTTGGCTACAAGGGGTAAATCCACAACAATTTGATAATGTTGTTCATAGAATGCTATCTTTTTAAGATTGGCTTCAGAAAAAGACATTATAGAACCCCCAAAATAATTAAGGACATTTACTGCTACATAATTTCCCATTGGCGATTCTTCTATCTCGCATAGGATTCTCCAATCAGATGCGTCAATCTTCCGCCTCTATTTAGAGCCTGCTGTGAGGTCGTCGAATGAACACTATCCATAGGGCATAGACTATCAAACTTGTGTTTCTTTGTCACGATTTTTTTGCTTTTTCACCATGGATAGGTACAACTCCGCTATTCTGCAACCCCGGCGTTCTTTGCGGTGATAAAAATTTGTTAGGACAGCAAAGGCGAATGCGGACACTTTTGGGTGAGGATTTTGTATCCGGTTTCGGTTACGAGGATGTCGTCTTCGATTCGCACGCCGAGCTTGCCGGGGATGTATATACCGGGCTCGATTGTGATGACCTGGCCGGCCTTGAGTTTGCCCTTGCCATCCGGTTTGAGAAAAGGGGATTCGTGGATTTCCAGGCCGAAGCCGTGCCCCGTGCCGTGGCCGTAAACAGGCAGGCCGGCCTTGTCAATCACCTTTCGGGCGGCGGCATCGACCTGTGTGATTTTCACGCCGGCCTTGATCGTTTTTATCGCAGCGGCCTGGGCCTGCTCGACCACGTCATGGACCTTTTTGTAAAAAGCCGTCATACCGCCAATCACAAAACATCGGGTAATATCGCTGCAATAGCCTTTGTATTTGGCGCCGAAGTCGATAAGGACGGCATCTTTTTTCTTGAGCTTTCTGGTGCCGGGCTGATGATGCGGCCGGGAGGCATTCGGGCCGAAGGCAACAATCGTCTCGAAACTGTTTCGCGCCCCTAATTTGCGGATTTGAAAATCGAGCATGCCGGCCAGCTCGCTCTCGGTGACGCCGGGCTTGATGTACGGCAGGGTTTTTGCGAGGGCCTTTGTTGAAATGGCAGCGGCGGATCTGATCGTTGCGATCTCGCTTTCGTCCTTGATGCTGCGCAGCGTCTCTACAATACCCGCTGCCGTTCTGAACCGGGCCTTGACGGTCTTTTTCAACTGCTCGAAGTCCGCCAGCGAAGCGGAGTCCTCAACGGCCACCGTTCGGACGGATTTTAATTTCTTTACCAGTCTGGCGACGGCGCCTGCCATCGGTCCGGCACGGTCGATGATTTTGCAGCTCGGGCATTCTTTCTGCGCCTGCTCTGTGTATCTGCTGTCGGTCAGAAGATAAACTCGCCCTCCGGCAATGGCCGCCCAGCTATCGTCGCCAAGAAAACCGGTCATATAAGTGACGTTGGCCGGCCCGGTCACAATCAGCAGTCGTATCTTCTTTTTATCCAGCTCGCGGCGAACCGCCCTGACGCGTCTTGCTATTAACTTTGGATTCATTCGTATCATATTCATAATATTTACAGAAAACCGCGGAAAGATAAAGCCTTTTTAGCCGGCGCGTTTTGTTTTACGCTGGTTGCTTCTTATACTTTCTGTAGATAAAGACCTTGCTGGGGGGGAAACCGGTTGGCGTAAAGACATGGACCCGCCTTTGATGTTTTCCGCAAGGGAGAAGAACTGCTTGCAACGCCCAATTTTTCCCGGATAGGACGGTTGACGCCGTCCTTTTTTTATACCTTGTCAGAGCCTCCTTTTGCCGGTACAATACCGCAGTTTTGATTTTCTATTCTTAATCTTTGGATTTCTTTCAATTATGTTATTACCGATTCGGACAAGCATTCAGCCGAGACGAACGCCATATGCGAATTACGCCCTCGTAGCCGTCAATGTGGTTATTTTCCTGCTGAGCTATTTTCCCCATGTTGAATCGTACGGAGGCGAAGTGGAATATCTTCGGCGCTGGGCCAGTCAGTACGTGCTTGATCCGCAGCCCGGGCATCTGTTTCTTTGGCAGTTTGTCAGCTACGCCTTTTTACACGCCGGCTTTATGCATATCG
>CBDVBU010000094.1:0-10085 GCA_965372295.1 uncultured Phycisphaerae bacterium | reverse complement strand
TCATCGTCTTGACTTGCTGTCTGGTAGAAAATGCCTAAGCGACCACCAGTAGCGGTATTATGAACGATAACGGGGTCAGCTCTTGTTCCAGCATCGTTTTGAGCAAGAATCAGTTCGGCTTCCCAATCGCCTTCAAGTTGATCAAGATGGAATGGGCGGTCACTTGCCAATTCTTGTAAAGATGGAGTGTATTCCTGACCTTCGGCCGTAACAACACAAGGAGTATTGTCATCCCACATTGTAATGCCGGCAATGTCCATCATTGTTACTAATCCACCTGTGGCATTTGTTCCAGCACCATTTACGACGTAGAACATGTAGTCAGCGGTGTTAATAATAGTATTACCATCATCTAAGAATAATTCGGCCAATGAGTCATCAGCCTGTGCATTGCCAGGTTCGTAAATAGTGTCTGGGAACGCTCCGCAAAGAATTAAAAGGTCCGATACACCATCACCTGTGTGGTCTGCTACCCAATCTGCAAGGGCATCTTGATCATTTGCTGTGAATTGTTCAACAGAAACAGCCGTTACGTTGTCAGCAATTTCCTGCATTTCGCGGTCAGCCGCACCTTGCGACCACCAGTTTGCTTGTGTTGAAATCGCTATGTCAGCAGCCATAGCCGTCGTGCTAAATGCAAATGCGATTACGAATACCAACACTAAATTTTTCATTTTTTTCTCCTGATTTTAACTGAAAACTGATAGGAAATTTCGCTCCGGCCATACACCAAAGCGACTGAAAGTAATTTTCACTGATTTTTAGACTAAACATCTTGCTTTAAAATGGTTTCTTGGCCTAATGCTGCCTCCTTCCTTAAACGGCCAATATGGTCACTTATTTAACTAAAATCTGAAATAAATTGTAGAAATTCCCCCCACAAAAAGATGAAAAATCTAAAGATTTCCACTTACTCTATTTATAACAGATTGATCGGCATTTCGTCAAGGGCATTTTTGCTTCATCCGGTTGATTAGCGGGTGCATTTGATGTTCGGGACGACCGAGAAAAATCGTTTGGGGCCCCAGAGGCGAAAATTTCCCCCGCCTGTCCAAATTTACGCATCTGCCCAAACGATTTTTCTCTCAATACAAACCCAAGGAACCGATTTGTCCGGTCCACCTATGCATTATCCGGATGAAGCAGAAATTCGGCATTAAGCTTCTATTCTATCCCTTTAGGGTTATTTTGGGCCTTGAAATTGGCTTTGTTTTGCATATTTTGCTTCGTAAGGCACAGAGGCTCAAATTCGAATCCCGAGATAAAAAAGCCCCGTTTGGGATGGGGCTAAAGTATTAATTTCAAAAGGATTATGAGTTTTTCTGTTAGTCGAATATTATCAGGACAAGGATTGCCGAATTATTCTGCCTTATCAACAGTAGAGCTCTTCCTTTTTTCTGAGCTTTTTTAATCTCCCCGTTAAAATCCTTAGTATTACGGACTCGTCGCCGATTTACTTCCTTAATCAGCACTCCCGGGACTATACCTGCCTGGGCTGCTTGTGAGCCGGGCACGACTTCTCTAACGACGACTCCGCTTTCGTCTTCATAGCCCAATTGTTCGGCTAATTCTTCGGTCAGGTTTCCTACAGAAAATCCTAATTCGTCGATAGTCTCTGCCGACAGTTTTCCTCTGAGTTCTGCTTCCGGCGGCCGTTTACCGAGTTTTATGGTAAATGGTTTTCGTTTTCCATCTCGCAGAACAACAACTTCAACTTTAGTATCCGGGCTTAGCATTGCCACGCGATTAAGGAACTCGTTGCTTTTTTCAACGGGCTGACCTTCGAATTCGACAATGACATCGTAGTATTTCAGTCCTGCTTTTTCTGCAGCAGAACCCTCAATAACATTCGATATAAGTGCGCCCTTAGTATCTTTTTCTAAGTCGAGAGCAGCAGCCAATTCAGGATTTATGTCCTTAAACTCGATACCGAGGAAGCCTCGTTCAACGGCTCCACCCTCACGAATCTGTTTATAAGCGTGCTTGGCCATGTTTATGGGTATCGCAAAGCCGATTCCGATATTACCGGTCGCGCCGTAAATGGCGGTGTTCATCCCGACGACTTTCCCTTCGAGATTTAGCAGTGGGCCGCCCGAATTGCCGCGATTAATGGCGGCATCGGTCTGAATGAAGTTTTCAATATCGGCCAGGCCGATGCTTCTGCCCTTGGCGCTGACGATGCCGGCGGTCACGGTATGGCTGAAACCCAGCGGATTGCCGATGGCAAGGACCCATTCGCCGACTTCGAGGGTATCGGAGTCGGCGAATTCGAGATAAGGCAGGTTGTCGGCGTCGATTTTGATGACTGCGATATCGGAACCCGGGTCAGTTCCGGTAATTTCAGCGGTGAATTTCCTGCCGTCCGCGAGCTCGACAATGACTTTCTCGGCCCCTTCGACCATGTGGTTGTTTGTCAGGATATCGCCGTCGGGTGAGATAATAAAGCCGGATCCCATGGCCGTTTGAGGCTGCCGGTATCTACGCTGTGGAGCGCGCTGACGAGGAAATCGCGGTCCGAAGAAATATTCGTAGAAATCGTCGCCGAACGGTGAGTTGCGGTATGCCTGGCTGTCCTGGGAGACGGTTTTCTCGGCTTTGAGTCCGACAACGGCTGGTGAGGCCTTTTCGGCGATCGAAGAAAAAGCTTTGCCCATCTGCAACAGGGCGGCGATGCTGTCCGGATCCGCCGCTAAGGCACAGAAAGGTGTGGTAAAGAGCAGCAGTAAGGTTGAAATTACAAGAAGATGTGAGTAATTTTTGTTCTCTTTGTAGCTATTAATCTGCATTTCGGTCTCCAATTTATCAGTTGAATAAGATAGTAACAAAAATCAACGATTCGGCAATTAAATATACACGTTTTAGGCTTTACATATACGATTTTATTGTATGAAAGTTCAAGGCGTCAAAGATATTTTCATGCCGTATAATATATTGATTGATAACGCTTTGTAAGCAGTATATAATAATTACATTTATAAAAGCGAATATTTATCATAATTTTAAGGATTATAACTATGAAGCTACTATGGATTTTCAGAGCTATCTTTCTTGTTATTATTGTGGCAATTGTGTTCGTTAATATCAGTTCTCCGATAATGGACAAAGATGATGAGGGCATAACCTCGAAAGAGACATACGAAGCTAATTTACGCGCGATCATTTTCAGTAGTATAGGTATGGCGGTTTTTGTTCTTCTGTTGGATGTTCTGACGCCGAAGAAAAAGTTCAGCGCTCTGGCGGGTGTGTTTTTCGGCTTATTGGTCGGCATACTTGTTAGTTGGTTGCTGGCGCCAGTGGTGGATATGGTGAGCGGTACCTTTAGCGTCGATGTAACCGAAGCGGCGATTACGGCGATCAAATGGCTTTTAGGGATATGTATATGTTATCTTACCATCAGTATTGTGATGCGGACCAAAGATGATGTTCGCTTCGTGATTCCTTACGTGGAATTTGCCAAGCAGACCAAGGGCGCCCGACCGCTGGTTATAGATACTTCGGCTATCATAGATGGACGGATAGTGGACCTGTGCCAGAGTAAATTGTTCGACGCTCCGCTGATTGTCCCTCGTTTCGTGCTCAACGAGTTGCAGCTTATAGCCGATTCGGCCGACAAGCTCAAACGCAACCGCGGCAGGCGGGGGCTCGATATACTCAACAAGATGCAGATGGATCCCGTTATCGACGTTGAAATTGATGACTCAGTGATTGCAGAAGTCGAGGAAGTCAAGGGCGTCGACCAGAAATTGCTGATGTTTGCCAAGGCCTGTAACGGGCGATTGGCGACTACGGACTATAACCTCAGCAAGGTCGCACGGGTGCGTGAGGTTGACGTGGTGAATGTAAACGACCTGGCCAACTCGCTCAAGGTCGTTGCATTGCCCGGCGAGGCGATGCAAATTAAAATCATAAAGCCGGGTGAAGAATCGGAGCAGGGTATCGGTTATCTGGATGATGGGACAATGGTTGTCGTTGAAGGCGCCCGCAACAAGATCGGGCGGGAGCTGGTTATTAGCGTCACCAGCTCACTCCAGACCTCTGCCGGCAAGATGATTTTCGGCAAGTTCGAGGGATTCGGACAAGAGACCAGGGGGGTAGCGCAAGAGACCAACGGAGACAATCGGCGAAGACCGTATAGAAAGCAGGTCAAATCGAATGCGCCAAGGGACAACAGAAACAGGAAATAAAACACCTCTTGTTTGCAGTGAACTTTGTGATATTGTGCCCGTTATTTGGACTTCACAAGGCATTTTAGGAATATCGCGAGGCCGAACAAGTAACCGGCGGCGAACAACGGCAGGTAAAAGTAGGATGCAAAATCCTGCTCGGTGATATGCAGGCCGGGGAGGCAAAAAGATACAACCACAAGAAGACCGGCCGCACAGAATGCAAGCCAGTCCGGCAGTGTCGCTCTGATCGGCCGGCCGCAAGAGCAACGGTAGAGTATTGCCACTGCGAACCCAATCAATGTTATTGAGATAAGAACAGGGTATAGAACCGGCGAGGCCCACGTAACCGGTATGAGAAACAGGATGTCCCAGTCCATTATTGAGGCGGGCCAGTCGAGGAGGACCTTTAGCCAGACGTAGTAAAAAATGTCCCAGACGGCAAAGATGGTCAGGAAATAGGCAAACTGCTGCTGGCGATTTCGCCCCGAGAGCCATGCGGTCGTAAGAATCAGGACCATTGTTGCGGCTTCTCTACCGATCTCAGTAAACAAAAATCGCCTCCAGTGCGGACCTTCGCCCAATACGATCATGGGAAAGTGGAATCCGTCGGGATGAAAAATATGTCTGAGGTAGACAACTACAGACGCTTCAATGTTGGCAAAGGCTATGCTGAAAACTACAACTACACAGAATCTAACGATCATTGTCCTCAACGATTCTGCGTTCGTATCCGGCAGTTTCTGGTGTGCGCGCATAGTATCAGATTTTATCCAGTTCCCTCAGCATTACCGGGATGATTTTGTCCTCCGGCACGACGGCGATTTTCCGGCCGTGGCGATAAACATACCCCTTATTTTTCGCGGCACAAATCGCTAAGTCGGCGTCGGCGGCTTCGCCGGGACCGTTGACGACGCACCCCATCACGGCGATACGAAGCGGCTTGTCGATTTTACTTATGGCTTTTTCCACTTGTCGAGCCAATTTGACCACATCGATTTCAGAACGGGCGCAAGTTGGGCACACTATCAATTCCGGACTCGAACGTTCGTAAAGGCCAAGTGCAATTAAAATCTGCTTTGCAATTTCGGTCTCTTCTACGGGATTGCCGGCGGCACTTACTCTGATGGTGTCACCGATGCCCTCGGCCAGCAGTGTACCCAGGGCAATGGCCGACGGCATCCGGGCATCCTCCGGAAGGCCGGCGTGGGTCAGGCCGAGGTGGACAGGATAGTCGAAAGTCTCTGAAATGGCGCGATTGATTTCGATGGTTCGTGTTACGTCGCTGCTTTTTGCGCTGAGAACCAACGAATTAAAATTGCGACCTTCGAAAAGCCGAACGTATTTTTTCATCTCTCTGAGCATTAAAGCTGTGCGTTTTTCGATTGGAACAGCATCTTTTCTAAGGTCCCTGATACTTGCCTCATTTACTCCGGCGCGGATCGCGATCTTGTGCATTTTGGCCGCGTCGATGATTCGAAAAATGTCCTTGCGTTTTTTTATGTTGCCGGGATTGAGCCTTACTTTAGCTGCGCCGGTTTCGATTGCCTCGACAGCCCGGTTGGCGCTGAAATGCACGTCGGCGATAAGTGGTACATCTACTTTTTGCACGATTTTAGCAAAAGCAGCGGTGTCGGCTCGTCTGGGCACGGCCACCCGAACCAGCCGACAGCCCGCATGGGTAAGCTGTTTGATCTGCTTTACACAGCGATCCACGTCCACAGTCGGCACCTTTGTCATCGATTGGATAACAACAGGGGCACGAGAACCGATTATAATCGTGCCGACCTTGACAGTTTTTGTTTTCCTTCTCTTAATCACGCCAAAATTGTAGCTTGTTTCATGCTCGACAGCAAACTAAAATAGTCCCGGGCCAGAGAATGGACAGTTTATTATTGGTGATTAGGTCAATATTATGGGCTCAATGCTAATATTATTTGTTGGAGTATTATTATTCACATATTTGGCTTTGGCGGCAGTGCTTTATATTATGCAGCCGAAGTTTCTTTATAGTCCCGAGCGGGACGTTTACGGCACGCCGGATGAATTGGGGCTGGATTTTGAAGATGTGGTTTTCAAAAGCGCCGACGGATTGGATTTGAGCGGCTGGTATATCCCTGCGAAGAACTCGAAGCACACGATTCTTTTCTGCCACGGCAACGGCGGCAATATGGCGCACCGTCTGGACAGCATCAATATCTTTCATAATTTGAGACTGAACTGTTTCATTTTTGATTATCGCGGTTACGGCCACAGCCTGGGCAAACCGGGCGAAGAAGGTACGTACACCGATGCCATGGCTGCGTATAAATGGCTGGCCGAAGAAAAGAAAATACCGGCGAAGAATATTATTATTTTCGGCAGGTCTCTGGGCGGGAGTATCGCGGCACAACTGGCAAGCAAGGTCGAGGCGGGAGCCTTGATTGTCGAGAGTGCTTTTACATCATACGTTGACATCGGAAAAGAATATTACCCTTATATGCCGGTGCGATGGTTTGCGAGGTTCGGCTACAAAACAATCGATTATATTAAGGAAGTTCGTTGCCCGGTTATGCTTATCTATAGCAGGAACGATGAGATTGTGCCGTATAAATTTGGTTTGGAACTATACGAAGCGGCGAACGAGCCAAAAGAATTCATCGAAATTTTTGGCGGCCATAACGATTGCTTCCTTGCTTCCGGCGAGATTTACACAGAAGTCTGGGGAAAGTGGCTGAAGTTCCTGAAGGAACGTAAAAGCCAAAGCGCTCAGAAACAAGTCTCCTGATAATCCACCGACCGATGCCGGATTATTCTTTCACCCACTTCAACCTGGCGATTTGAATGCCTTCCAAACTCGGCATCAGGGAGGCGATGTAGTACCGGCCATCGTACAGGATGGTCTCAGGAGCCGCCACCGGCAGCGTAGTAACCTCGAAACGATTGTCATTGATACCGAAATGGAGTGCCTCGGCAGAGCGAAAAACGGTCGTATGTTGACGACGTCCGTACCTTTGCGTGTTAAACAGATAGTAGCGTTTTGACTCGGGAAGATAGACGACGTGGGGGCACTCGGCACAGTACGGCCCCTTGCCATAGACACTTCCTTCAGCGACTATTTTTGACGGACCCCAGTTTTGCAAATCGGTAGAGATTCGGCAGTAGTTCACACCGCGATGATTCGAGGCCGGAGATCGCATCGAATGTGCCGTGTAGTAGCAGTGGTGCCGATTGCCAACTTCCAGGATCATCGGATCGCGGGCGTGTTCTCCATCGCCTTCGTTGAACATTCCGGTCTTGCCGTTCTTGCCGAGCACGCGTGTGAAGTTCTTGCCATCTTTGCTTGTGGCGTGACAAATGTTCACCCAGTCGCCGTAGAACATGTGGTATGTCTTGCCGATTTTGATAACGTGGGGGGCCTGAAGTCCGCCGGGAGTCTCGCCCACAGAAGGATCGGCATCCATAGCGATGCCCATCGGTTTCCAATCGGTATCTGTCAGGTTTTGCCCTTCCCAGCGGTAAAAGAACCGAGTTTTGCCGTTTTTGCCGCCGGCGGTTGTACTGCGAATGCAGGACCATAGCTGCCATGTTCCGTCCGCCGCCTGCCAGACGGCAAAGTCGACCGGCTCCTGCCTTTCGGTGGCGTATTTGTGGTCCATCGGATTGCCCGCAACCTGCCACCACTCGCCTTCGATTTGCGGTACCAGGATCGACTCGGATGCGTTGGCTGCGTGCGTAACTATGACCAGGGCAAAAACGGATATAAGTATTCTCGATATATTTTTCATGACGTGCTCTCCAATAAGCGCATTTTCTGCTATTGCAGGTTTATCGAGCCGCTGCTGGTTTTCATGTGCAGCTTTCCGTTTCCTTCGCCTATTGTTCCTTTGAGTTTCTTTTTGCTGATTTCTCCACTTATTGTTATTGGCCGGGAAGTTTTTATTGAGCCGTAGCCGGTTGACAGATCGACCTGGCCGGCGAAGTTCCGCGGTGCGGCGAAGTCGATATTTCCGTATGAAGTGACTAAGTCTGCAATAATTTGTGCCGGCGTAGAATTCGAACATACGATATTGAGATTGCCGCTGCCTGACTTGGCGGTAATTTTGTTTGTTGTAATTTGCCAGCAGGTGATACGTCCGTACGAGGTGGATAGTTTGGTCGTATCCGCAGAGGATTCTGTTACTTTGATGCTCCCGCTGCCCGAATGCAATTTGATTGATTTGCCTTTAAGCTCGTCGGATACGATTGAACCGTAGGATGTGTGCGCATCGCAATCGCCGAAAGAGACATTTGAGAGTTTGATTTTACCGCTGCTGGTTTTAAGTTTGATATCTCCGTCCGACATATCAGTGCAGGTGATAGAGCCATAGGATGTCGTTAATTGTGTCGAGCCTTTAATAATCTCAGCGGTAATCGAGCCGCTGCTGGATTTAACTGTAATGTTGTCCCCTGAAATGTTCCTGCAGTTGACGGAGCCGTAAGATGTATCCAGATTAACCGGGCCTTCGATATTTTTAGCTTCAATTGAGCCGCTGGAAGTTTTGCCGTTTGTTTCTCCTTTGATATTGGCAAGCTCAATCGCACCGTATGAGCTGGCGCATTCGATATTCGTTTGTTTCGGGATGGTTATATCGTAGCTTACGCTTATTGAGCATCTGTTCTTTCTCGGTGGTTTGTACGCTTTGACGGTCATTGTGCTCCCGGCCGTCTCAATCTCTATCTTTACCTGTTCGGCTAATTGCTGTGCTTCTTCTTCGGTGGGGGCCCTGCCGCATATCCTGGCAATGACACTGCACTCGGTAACATCGCCGCCGGTAATTGTGATAGAGCCGGAACTTGTTTCGACATATAAAGTTGAGCCGGCGATAATGGGTGCTTGCCGTTGAACCGTTTTTTCGTATTTGGCTTGTCCCCAGCCACCTATTTGGATATCGCAGCCGGAAATAATTACAAGCAGGCACAGGCAGCAGCTAATAGCCTTGAACATCCTATGACGCTTATTCATTTTCTGTTCTCTCGATTTTCTTTGATATTATCTAATTCTTATCGAGCCATTGTGGGTCTCAAGATGCAGTTGCCCCTCACCCGCCCCTATCGTGCCTGTTAATTTGCTCTTACTTACCTTTCCGCTGACAGTTATTGGCAGATCGGTATTGATTGAGCCGTTATGGGTCGAAGCATCGATCCGGGCGGAAAAACCGGGTGGAGTTTTTAATTTTATGCCGCCGTTGTAGGTCACGATTGATATGTCGCAGACGGCCGGGGCGGTGTCGATGAAAAATGCTTTGATGCTGCCGTTATGGGATTTCAATTGTGTGCTGCCTGAAATTTCCCCGCACGTGACCGAACCGTTATGAGTTTTAAAAACGGTAGTGCCGGAAATCCTCTCGCTGGTCACTTTGCCGTTATGCGTTGTGGCGTCAAGCAGGCCCTTGATATCCGAAATTTCAACAGATCCATTATGTGTAACAAGATCGAGGTCCGTCTGGTTCGGCACTTCGACGTCGAGACTGACGCTAATGGATTTGTTTATTAATCGAGTGGGTTTATCGATCTTGGTGATTAGGCGGTTGCCGGAGGGGACAAGTGTCACTTTTACCTTTTCAGCAAGTTCCCGGGCTTCTTCATCCGTCGCCGCCCGGGCGACAATAGTAGCTGTCATGTTACATTCGGCAACGTCGGCGCCATTGATTGTGATTGAGCCGTTGTGGGTCTGGGCTTCGAATGCCGAACCGGGCGACAGAGGGGCAGACAACTGCATTGTTCGTTCATATTTTGCCCGCATCGCGCAACTTCCTATGTTAATACAACCGGCCATAAACATGGCCAGACACAGCAAACAGCCCAGCGATACTTTTGTGAAATGATGGTTTTTCATTTGTATTCCTTTCAAGTTGACAATGTTTTTCCTGGTTATCTGATTCTAATTGTACCGTTATGATT